>CAXAGK010000058.1:0-12734 GCA_963968305.1 uncultured Rickettsiales bacterium
TACCGCGCCCAAACTCCCGATGCTCGAAATGCCTACCGATCTGACCGGTAAGTCGGTGCTGGACATCGGATGCAGCGAGGGGTTTTTCGCCCGTGAGGCGGAGGAAAGGGGGGCCACCCGGATCGTCGGTATAGACACCGCGCCCGGCCTCATGGAGAAGAATGAACTCTTGTCAGAGATCACGGGCTCACGGCTCGAATTCCGCGAACAGACCGTCTTCGACTTGGTGCCGGAGACATCCGGCACCTTCGAGCTGGTCATCTTTCTGTCCGTCTTCCAACATCTGGATTATCCATTTCAGGCCCTCGATCTGATTTCCGCGGTCACTAGCGTCACCGCGATCATGGAAGTACCGGTCGCGGTATCTCTCGCGGATGACCCAACCTTCCAGCTGGCTCCATTTGCCATTATGCGGCGAAGTGCCAAGGGCCGCCGCATCTTCCTGCCAAATGAGCCGATGTTGTTCGAGATGTTATCGGATGCCGGATTTCCAACAGTGGATCGTCTGATCCGCCATCGCCCCCGCGAAGTGCCCGGATATGAAGGACGGTATGGTCAGGAACGGTTGATCCTACAGGCCCATAAAGGCGACGCCCGTCTCTAAGGGTGCGCTCTGATCCGTTCGAGGACTTGCGCTTCACGGGCGCTGTTGAGGGGTGCCCTGTCCAGACTGCGCATCAGCTGCAGAAGGGAGATAATTTTTACCGCTTCCGTATTGATACGCCGACCACTTTCTTCCGAATAGACTTCGATTGTGTGCTCCAAGATATCCGCGCCGCAGCGATACACTTCCGGAAAATCCCAGAGCGGGTCACCAATCCAAGCTAAGGTAAAATCCAGCACGCCGATTAAATCACCGGTCTCCGGATCGCAAATCAGGTTTTGCCCATGCAGATCCTGGTGCAGCAATACCTTCACATCGTTACCGTTGCGGACATCTTCCCAGGTATCGAGTGTCTCTTGAAGGAGACCACCGACCCGACCTTCCGGGTCCCTGGACCCAATGCGCTCAAGATTCTCACGCAACTGTCGAAGCAGTTCCTCGCCGTATCGCTGCGGCAGGAAATCAAATTTTTCCGTCGGCTCGCCATGCAGCCGCGCCATGAACGCCCCAAGAGTCGCCCCGAACCGCGCCCGGCGTTCCGAGTTGAGCGTGCTCACCACGTCGCGCGAAGCCACCATGCCCTCAATCGCCTTATAGGCCATGAAGACCGGTGTCTCGTTGAACAAATCGATGCGCGGTATCGACACGCCAAGCTGACCGTCTAGCAAACTCAGAAGTTTGTGCTCGCGCTGAAACCCATCGCGCACCCAGTCGTTGTGGGGAAAGCGGATGATCGAGCTGTCGCTTGTCACATACACATAGTTCGAGGTCGATGCCGACACGGGTGTCAGATCGATTTTTGCGAACTCCGGCGATGCAGCTCGGAGGAGTCGCTGAGCGTCCGCGACCGTACTTCCTGCTTGATTTTCCATCGCACCTTAGAGGATTCGAACCATTCAGAGCGGGATGGTTACGCAATCACCTCGGTATTTGCAATCATAAGCCGCGAATTAAACCGATTTTTACTAGGGCTTGAGCGAACACAATGGCATCGCTATGGACGATGAGCGCTATCGACCAAGCCCCAGATGACGCGGAATATGCGCGCCTAAAGGCACAATCAGAGACGAGCCCGGACGATCCGGAAATCTCGTACCGTCTCGGCACGGCGGCAGTCGCGTGCGGATGCCAAGAGGATTCCGTTCGTGCCTTTGCGAAAGCTGCAAAAACTCAAATCCGATTGGGCCGCACCTTGTTTTGGCCTGGCGACGGCCCTCCATGTATTGGGGCAGGAAGATGCTGCGATCACCGCCTATCGCTCGGCGCTCGCACTTGAGTCGAACCACGGCGAGGCCCATTTCGAGCTGGCCCTGTTGCTGCAAAAAGAAGGGCCACGCCAGCGATGCCGCCGCGCACTACAACGCGGCTTCCTTGCACCGTCCGAATTGGCCGGAACCCCACCTCTATCGGGGAGCACTGCATGAGGCACGGAGCGAATTCGAGGACGCGCCACAGGCTTACGGCCGAGCGATCTCGCTTGGCGCGCCAGAGGGATTCGCCCTACGGCGCGATCTTCAGGTCCCAATCATTCCCGTTTCCAAAACATCTTATGCAGAGGCGCGCACGTCCTACCTGCACGCACTCGACGCGCAACTTGCCGACCCACCGGCAATCGGCAATCCGATTCGGGAGGCCGGCGGCAATAGGTTCTTCCTTGCTTATCATGGGTTGGATGACCGACCGTTTCTGGAGAAACAGGCGAGGCTCATGCGAACGGGATGCCCGTCTCTCTCTTGGACCGCCCCGCATTGTCGCTCGGCTCGCCCCGACGAATCAGCATCGCGTCACGCTTCCTGCACGATCATTCCATTGGCGGATTGATGGTCGGCCTCCTTGCGCATCTGCATGCACGGGAAGATTGCCTGATTTATCTGTTCCATGCGGTCACGCCCCAGGACGACGATCTCCGCCGCGAAATCGAAGCCTTGGTTGACAGCTCGATTGTTCTGCCCGGCGATTTGCAAGCCGCCCGAGAGGCCATCTCCGAGGCTCGCCTCGACGTGTTGTTCTATCCGGATATCGGCATGTCACCTATTTCCTGGCGCCTGTCCAATGCGCGACCTGGGGGCATCCAGTCACCACGGGCATGCCGACCATCGATTACTTCCTTTCCTGCGACGCCGCCGAACCCGAGGGGGCGGAGACGCATTACAGCGAAATATTGGTGCGCCTTGGTGGCCTCCCCTTCTCGTATCGGCGTCCATCGCGTCACGATCCACTGGGCAGCCGCGCGGATTTCGATTTACCAACAGAGGCGACAATTTATTTTCTCGCACAGAATCTCTTCAAAATTCACCCCAATATGGACGCATCGCTCGCGGAAATTCTGCGCGGCGATCCAGCTGGTGTAATTCTGCTGCTCGAAGGGCAGGATATAAAATGGGGCCAGATATTGCGGGGCCGGTTCGCCGAAACACTCGGCCCCAATACGAAGCGCGTCGTCTTTCGCTCCCGACAAAGTCACGAAAACTACATGCGTCTGCTCGCGCTTTCAGATGTCAGCCTCGATAGTTTTCAGTTCTGCGGCGGCAATACGACCTATCAATCACTCGCCATGGGCACACCGGTGGTCACCTTGCCGGGCGATTATTTGCGCGGCCGATTGAGCCTAGCGATCTACCGCCATATGGAAATGTTGGACTGCGTCGCCACAGACCCAGGTGATTTCGCACGGATCGCGCTACGTCTCGGCACGGAGCCGGAGTTCCGTCAGACTATTGAGAAACAAATTGAATCCAGTAGTGACAATATCTTCGATGACCCAATTTTTCTACGCGACGCGCAAGACTTTCTCCTGACCGTCGAACCTCGCCCGGCATAACGAAACCGGCCCCACGAGAGTGGAGCCGGTCGGTCGTAGGTGAGAGAGCGTTCTGGATGTCTCGTCCATTGATCTGATCCTACCAACGGTATCTTAACTCTGAAGTGACCCACATCACAGCAGGTGATTTTTTAGTATTTTTCGAACGCTTGATTCTTGCGTCTTTTCGCATCCGGGCCTATGGTCGCGCCCGCGCTCAAAAAGCGCCATACTGTCGCAATCGTGCCGATGTAGCTCAGTTGGTAGAGCAACGCATTCGTAATGCGTAGGTCAGCAGTTCGAGTCTGCTCATCGGCACCACTTCCCCCCTCAAACGATTTCCACGAAATCGCCCGGCCGCACTGCCAGGTATTCATCCGCGCGCGCTTTGTTGGCGGCAATTTCAATGAGACCGCTCGAGTTTCGGTGCCAAAATAATGCACCCTCGGGCACGTCCGAAAATGTACCCGCGTGCTGCAGTTCATTGTTACCCACCCGAATAGAACGGTCACTGGCGAGTGCCGCGCCGCCAATCCCCGTGATCAGGTTACCGTAGGCGTCGATATAGATGATCTCCGCTAAGTCGTCGGGCCAATCCATGCCAGGCCGCTCCGCGGACGGATCGAGGGCGTTTCCCGGGACGTCTTCGCCACAAGCAAGCCAAGCGGCCACCGGGGCAAACAGGTCACGACCATGAAATGTCGCGGACAACGAATCGGGTCGCCATTCGATGGTCTTTCGGCGCGCACCCGGGACCCGGCGATTAATAATCTCGAACAAACCATTATCTGGCCCGACGAATGAAACGCCGCCACAATCAAGGATGATCGGCAGCCGCGTTCCGCCAACACCGGGATCGACAACGCAAAGCCAGACGTCACCCGCTTCGCTCTGCTGTGCCAAAGCAGCCAAATAATATGCCGCCGCCCGAGGATTCCAGACCGGCGCATCATGCATGATGTCGACGACTGGCACATCCGGGGCCATGCGACGCAAGACGGCCTTCATTTGCCCCACATATGGGCCGGTCGTGCCGAAATCGGTGTAGAGCAGAATCATTCCGCCACTATGCCGCGCGAAGGCCCAAAACAAAACCGCCCGGGACAAGCCCGGGCGGTGTAGCTTTACGCAATTTCGGTTCGACTATTCGCGATTGCCGAAGAGCGCCAGCAACCAGATGAACATGGTGATGAAACTACCGTAGAGAATAAACGCGCCGAAAATCGCCTTACGGTTCTGCAGATCACCGGAATCACCCCCGTAATACGCATTTTTGATGTTCTGGGTCTCATAAGCGGTCAACCCGGCGAAGACCAAAACCACGACAATCGATAGAATGAAGTGGAACATAGCGCTTTCCATGAAGATGTTCACAATCATCGCCACGAAACATCCAATGGCTGCCATTATCAGGAATCGGCCCATGGCCGTCAGGTCTTTTTTCGTGGTGTAGCCATAGAGACTGGTACCGGCGAACGCCGCCGACGTGATGAAGAAGACGCGGACGATGCTCTCGCCCGTGTAAACATAGAACATCGGCGCGATCAAGACGCCCCATAGTCCGGCATAGAGCCAAAACGCGCCTTGCGCCATCGCGGGACTGCCACTGAACATGATCTTGCCGGAAAACCAGCCCAATCCCAGCACAGCGATAAACAGCACCCATTTCATCGGCCCGAGCGCCACGGCCTGCATAACGGCGGGGTTCATGGCAACGACCATCGCGACCATGCCTGTCAGGGCCACGCCAAGCGCCATGTAGTTGTATACGCTCAGCATATAACTGCGCAGACCAGCATCGATATCGGCTCTGTCGCCGACACGTCCCGCTGTCTGCGCGAAACTTCCATTCCGTGGATTCAAAGCCATCTTAAGATATCCCCAATTGCTAAACTTCAATTGCACCGAATATTGGGAGTTTCACGCACGATTGCAACCACTTCGCAGTATCAATCGTTTCGCAGCAATGGCGCCGCTTTCTGCGCCAATGCACGCCAGGTTCCGGCAAATCCGAGTAGCATTGTGATGACGAGTGCTAATATCAGCGTCAACAGGACGGGCTCAACGGCAAAATCCCAGCGCATCTTCATAACCTTCTCCACAACCGCCCACGCGACGACCGTACCGAGAAGACCCGCCAATGCTGAGGCGAGTAGTCCCAATATTCCGGCTTCCGCCAAGAACGCGACGAAAATACGCTGCCGGGTCGCCCCCACCACCTTTAAGACGACCGCGTCATAAACCCGGCGCCGATGGTCCGCCGCGATCGATCCGCCCAGCACGAGAATGCCGGCCAAAATCGCGACCGCCGCGATCCCGCGCACCGCGACACCCAGATTTGCCAATACCAGGTTCACGTCCTCCAGGACTTCCTTCACCCGGATCGCCGTGACGTTCGGGAAGCCGTCCGCCACCGCGCGCTCCAACGCCAACTCCTGATCGGCGTCAATCTGCACCGTTGCGATTTGGCTTTGCGGTGCGCCCTCAAGCAGGCCGGGGGAGAACACCATGACGAAATTGATTCCAAGACTCGTCCAATCGATGGCTCGCAAGTTGGCGATCCTTGCCGACACGGTCTTACCCAGGACATTAACGGTCAGGCTATCACCGACCCCGAGTCCGAAAGCTTTCGCCGCGCGGGCGTCGAAGGAGACCAATGGCGGGCCGCTATAGTCGGCCGGCCACCAATCTCCCGCTGTGATCCGGCTGCCGGCACCGGGCGGTTGGCGCGACCAGGTCAGACCGCGGTCGCCCCGCAATATCCAGGCGAAGTCTGGGGGTGGCGTGATCTCCTCTACCGCTTGTCCCGCAAGCGCCACTATCCGGCCCCGCAGCATCGGCACCCGCTGGACAACGCCCACTCCTGGATGCCCCTGTACGAGTTTTTGAAACGCCTCGGCCTGGTTCGGTTGAATATCGATGAAATAGTAGCCGGGCGCTTCTTCCGGAAGCACTTGTTCGATCTGGTGTTTCAAATTGTGCTCGAGCAGCGCTACGGCGACGAGCACGGTCAGGCCCAATCCCAGCGACAACAACGCGCCGGTGGTCGGTGCGCCCGGTCGATACAAATTGGCGAGCGCAAGACGTAGTAACGGTTGGCGGGGGCGCGGCAGTAGACGCAATCCTCGCACGATCAGGGCCCCGGCAAGCCTGAAGATGCCGAAGACCAATAACGAGCCCGCGATATAACCGGCCGCCATCTGCGGGCGGACCGCTGTTGCAATCGCCAGTACCGCGATCAGGGCCGCCAGTATCACCATCGCCACATAGACCCGGCGCGACGGACGGCCGGAGAGACGTTCCGTGGACGAGCGAAACAGCGCCGCCGCCCGGACCTCGCCCGCCAACCCTAGGGGCCACAGGGTGAACACCGCAGCGACCAAGAACCCGAACGCGCCCGCCGTCAGCAACGGTATCGCGTGGAAGCCGAATTGCACGGTCACCGGCAATCGGCCTTCCAATAGCGGTGACACCATCATCGGTGTGAAAGCGCCGACCAGAAGACCCAGAAAAATGCCAACGGACGCCATGGCGGCGACCTGCAGGAAATATATCCGGAAGATTGTGCCTCGCGAGGCACCCAAGCACTTCAGCGTGGCAATGGAGGTAATTCGGGAATCCATGAACGAGCCGACTGAATTCGCGACCCCAACACCACCAACCAAAAGGGCAGTGAGACCGATCAATGAGAGAAATAGCGCCACACGGTCGACGAATCGTTGGATGCCAGGCGCTGCATTCTCCACATCGCGAATGCGCCAGCCAGCGCCAGGAAACCGCTCCTGAAGCCGCGCACGCCAATCAGCGAGCTTCGTCTCCAAGGGCAAAGCTAGGCGATAATGGTAGCGAATGAGACTACCAGGTTGCTCCAATCCGGTGGCCGCCAGCGCACCGCCCGACGTTATGACACGGGGGCCCAGCCGAAAGGCGCGGGTGCCCCGATCCGGCTCGCGCTCGATCACGGCGGCCACTTGCAATTCCACATCTCCAATCCGAAAGAGATCGCCAAATTTAAGACCCAAATGCTCCAACACCCGTGGATCAACTGCCGCACCCCAGGCCTTTCCGCTTTGTGCCAAGGCCTCATTCAAGACCGCATCGTCGCGTAGCTTGAGACCGCCGTAGAGCGGATACCTGGAGTCGACGACTTTCAACTCAACAAGCCGTTGCCGGTTCGTATCGGTGCGGCGCGCCATGGTGCGCATTTCTACAATAGTGGAAATCGCCATCGTATTGGCGCGCAACCAATCGAGCTGCTCCGCCGATGCCCGGCGATGCGTGAACGTGAGGTCGACATCGCCGCCGAGAAGAATACGCCCTTCCGATTTCAATCCCGCGGTCAGCGCCGAGGCGAGCGAGCCGACCCCTGCAACGGAGGCGACGCCAAGGGCCAGACAGGCGATGAGAACGCGAAACCCGCGCACCCCGGCACGCAATTCACGCGCGGCAAATCGGCGTGCAACGGACCATTCATTCATGCGATTCGCCCATCGACGATGCGCACGATTCGGTCGCAGCGTTCCGCGATGGCATTATCGTGGGTGATCAGCATCAAGGTCGTACCGGCCCGCGCCGCCAATTCGAAAAGCATCTCCACGATATGGCCGCCGGTCTCACCATCAAGATTTCCAGTGGGCTCGTCCGCCAACAGCAGGTGTGGTTCAACCGCGAAAGCCCGCGCCAAGGCTACCCGCTGTTGCTCGCCGCCCGACAACTGTCCGGGATAGTGTTGGAGGCGATGGCCCAAACCGACATCGCCAAGCGCCTGTTCAGCCCGCTCGAATGCGTCGCTTCGGCCGGCCAACTCCATCGGCACGCCGACATTCTCCAGCGCGGTCATTGTTGGGATCAAGTGGAACGATTGAAACACCACACCCACTTCGTCGCGCCGAAACACAGCGAGAGCGTCCTCACCCAGCGCGGAAACTTCGCGACTCGCGACGGAAATTCTCCCGGAAGAAATGCGCTCCAATCCGGCGATCACCATGATCATTGAAGTTTTGCCGGAACCCGACGGACCAACCACTCCGACAGATTCGCCAAGCTCCACGGATAGATCTATACCTCGCAGGATGTTGATCTCCCCGGCATCACTCTTAAGTGTAAGCTCCACTCCTTGAAGCAAGACCATCGGGTCGGCCGCGGTAGAAAGAGTCATGTTTGTTCCATTTCAGGCACGGGTAGAAGAGAGAGCTCAGGCGCGTCAGAGGGCTTTGCGTCCATATGGCGAAGACCGGCCTTGTTTCAATGTCCTACTCGTCCTTACTCTGCTCTGTAGCATCCTCAATACGGTCGTATGGGCCGCATCGGATCAACCCCGCATTCTCGCTTTGGGCGACAGCCTAACGGCGGGATACGGCCTATCCCAGTCTGAATCCTTCCCGGCGCAACTGACCCGTAAACTTCAGGCCGCGAAAGTCACCGTGAATATAGTGAACGCCGGCGTATCGGGAGACACCACATCGGGCGCACTGCAACGAATCGATTGGTTAATGGACGGTCCTTACGATTTGGCGATCATCGAATTGGGCGCCAACGATGCGTTACGGGCGGTCGACCCGGCGTTGACCAAGCAGAACCTGGACCGAATCGTCACGAAGCTGAAAGCGCTTGGGATACCTATCCTGCTGGCCGGTATGAAAGCACCACGCAATCTGGGGCCCGATTACGCACTCCGATTCGACAGAATCTTCCCCGACTTGGCGCAAAAGCATAGCGTTCATTTTTATCCCTTTTTCCTGGACGGCATTGCCGCTAAACCTGCGTTCAATCAAGCGGACGGCATGCACCCGAACGCAAAAGGGGTTGCAATCATCGCCGAACGTATGGTGCCGTTCATCATCAACGCGCTCGGAAAGGAACCCCAGTGAGCGATCTAACAGATTTTCTTGTCGCCCATGCCAGTGCTCCTAAATGGCAAGACGCGGCGGCCGAGCTCATTCTCGGGCTAAAACCTCTCACCGTCGAACATCGGCTGGGCTTTCTCTATGTCACCGATGCCTTTGCGGACTCGCTGAAGGAGATTTCCATCTTCCTGCGTCAGACGACCGGCGTACCCCATTGGGTTGGCACCGTCGGTTTCGGCATTTGCGCGCCGGGTAAGGAATATTTCGGCGAGGCCGCCATGGCCGCCATGGTGGCACCGATCCCGGAAGACGCGTTTCGCGTATTCAACGGCATCACCGAAGATACTGGCCCGACCGTCGCAAGTGTCTCGGCCTGGCTCGGCGATGTTCCCCCACTGATCGTGACCCACGCGGACCCGCGCAATCAGCATGTCCCACAGATCATCGAGGACCTGTCGCGCGAGACTGACGGATTTTTGATCGGAGGTCTCACCGCGTCCAATGGTGCTCATCCGCAATTGGCCGACGATGTCGCGGAAGGCGAAGTCTCGGGCGTGATGATGTCGCTCGAAGCGGTGCCTGTCGCAGCAGCTTTGACGCAAGGATGTTCCCCCATCGGCGAGGTCCACCGCATTACCGCAGCGGAAGAGAACATTCTGATTGAGATCGACGGCCGCCCCGCCCTCGATGTGTTCAAGGAAGATATTGGGGAAATTTTGGCGCGAGACCTTAGCAAGGTGGCCGGCTATATTTTCGCGGCCCTACCGGTCAGCGGTTCCGATACCGGCGACTATCTGGTGCGCAACCTGACCGGTATCGATCCGGATCAAGGCCTGATCGCGATTGGCGAGTACGTCAATGCGGGTGACCCGATCATGTTCTGCCGCCGCGATCACGACAGTGCCGTCGAAGACATGCGCCGTATGCTAGGCGACCTGCGCAAGCGGGCCGGTAATGCACCGATCCGGGGCGGGCTGTATTTCTCTTGCTGCGCGCGGGGGCCCAATCAGTTCGGCGACGACAGTGAGGAGCTGGGTCTAATCTCCGAGGAGTTGGGCGACTTCCCATTGGTCGGATTTTTCGCGAATGGCGAGATCAGCAACAATCGTCTCTACGGGTATACCGGCGTCCTCACACTTTTCCTTTGAGGGCGCAGCAATCGACAAACGGAGGTTCCCTTGATTCGCTTGTTTGTCGGCATCCCGATGCCCGCTGATATTCGAATGCGGCTTTCCTTGATGGCGTCCGGCCTGCCGGGCGCGCGCTGGACCCGCGAGGAATCCTACCACCTCACCTTGCGCTATATCGGCGAGGTGGATCAGGGCATCGCCGACGATATCGACGCGGTGCTCGGACATATTAACGTCGAACCCTTCGACATCACGCTATCCGGCATCAGCTATTTTGGAAAAGCTAAATCCGCACGCGCGGTCTGGGCGGGGATTGCGCGAAACGACATCTTGATTCGTCTGCAACACAAGATCGAGATCGCCTTGCAGCACGTGGGCCTCCCGGCGGAAGAACGCAAATACACGCCGCACGTCACCTTGGCGCGGTTGCGTGGCACGCCCGCTCGCAGGCTCGAAGCCTATGTCGCCGATCACGGAACCTTCGCCACTGGACCATTCCAAGTCAACGGCTTCACACTGTTCTCAAGTTTTCTATCCTCATCCGGCGCCATCTATACGCCGGAGGTCCAATATGAGCTGAGGGATGCATGATAGATAATTTTGACGCCCTGCTGGCAAAAGTGCGCGACTGTGCGATTTGCACCGCCGACCTACCACTCGGACTCCGGCCGATTCTGCGCGGCACGCCGGACACGAAACTGCTGTTGATCGGCCAAGCGCCTGGCACGCGCGTTTATGAATCCGGCGTTCCCTGGAACGATCCAAGCGGTGAGCGCCTGCGTGACTGGTTGCGGATGACGCCGGACGATTTCTAGGACGAATCAAAGATTGCCATCGTGCCTATGGGTTTCTGCTATCCGGGTGCCGATGCGAAAGGCGGCGATAAACCACCGCGCCCCGAATGCGCACCTGAATGGCACCCACCCCTTCTCGCCGGTTTGCCGAATGTAGAATTGACGATCTTGATCGGACAGTACGCGCAAAAACGCTATCTAGAAAAACGCCGCAAGAAAACTTTGACGGAAACCGTACGTCATTGGCGGGAGTACACACCCGACTTCCTGCCGTTGCCTCATCCGAGTTGGCGCAACAACGTTTGGGTCAAGAAGAACCCGTGGTTCGCCGAGGAAGTCCTACCGATGCTACGGGAGCGGGTTGCCGGATTATTCGGCTGACGCCGCTGCCTCCAACGCATCCATATCCGCGTCGGAGAAGCCGAAATGGTGGCCGATTTCGTGGATAACGACATGGCGTACCAACCGGTCCAACGGCTCTCCGGTTTCGCGCCAATAGTCCAGCAGCGGGCGACGATAGAGAAACACTCGGTCGACCTCTGGAGAGGCATCCAAGTTACTTTTATGCAGTAAATCGACCCCGTGATAGAGGCCGAGAATATCGAAGGGTGTCTCAAGCTCCATCGCCGCCATCGTCTCATCGTCGGGAAAATCCACCACGTGAAAAACGATGTCTCCGGCGGCAGCGCGTAAATTCTCCGGAATATCTTCGAATGCCCGCTGCGCCAGGACCTCAATATCCGCAATGGTCGTTAAGTTCATTGACGTTTAGCCTTGTGATCCGCTTCCCGTAATATAGGGAGCGATAAATCGTTTCACGAGAGGCCGCACCCATGGTTCAAAAACTATCTCCCGAAGACCGAGCAGCCGCGCTCTCTGAGCTCTCCGACTGGGAAGAGCTAGACGGCCGCGACGCCATCCGGCGGAAGTTCGTCTTTACCGACTTTAACGAGGCGTGGGGCTTCATAAGCCGCATTGCGATGGAAGCCGAACGACGGGATCATCATCCCGAATGGTCCAACGTCTGGGCCACCGTTGATATTACCTTATCGACGCACGATTGCGACGGATTGAGTTCACGAGATGTGGAACTCGCGCGATTCATTGATAAGATAGGTCCATAGACGCGAAATATTGAAAGGCCACTGCCATGGCGCGCATCACCTATCTGTTCTGCATCCTCGCCATTCTTCTCGCGGCACCCGTGAGCGCACAGGGGTTCCGCGAGGGCCTGCGCGCCTTCCAATCCGGAGAGAATGAGCGCGCCGCGGCCATCTTCCGTGACCTCGCGGGACAGAACAGCCGGGATGCTCAATTCATGATGGGGGTCTTGCACGAAGGCGGCTATGGCGTCGACAAGAATTTGGTGGAAGCGGCAACCTGGTACATCAAGGCTGCGGAAGCGGGACTGTCGTCGGCACAATTCAATCTCGGTATTTTTTATCAGTTCGGACAAGGAGTGCGGAAAAGTACGGCCCAAGCTTTCGCCTGGCACAGCCGGGCGGGGCGCCAAGGTCATGCGTCGGCACAGAACAATTTGGCCTCGCTCTACTTCACCGG
>CAXAGK010000059.1:0-12683 GCA_963968305.1 uncultured Rickettsiales bacterium
CGACAGCGATCTGCCGACGGACGACGCGGCCGTTATGGAAGAAGCTGGCATGGTTGTATGCGTCGTCGATGGCGATGAGCGAAACATTAAGGTGACGACGGAAGCGGATTTTGACCGCGCGGAACAGATATTGGAAAAGCACCAGATGCAAACACGCGTTGGAACGGGCTTCGATGTCCATAAGCTTGGCCCCGGTGATGGAGTTACACTATGCGGGATCATGGTTCCTTGTGATATGAGCTTGATTGGCCATTCGGATGCGGACGTGGCGCTTCATGCTTTGACGGATGCGCTTCTCGGTGCGATTGGATGCGGAGATATCGGCCTACATTTTCCACCAAGCAACCCGCAATGGAAGGGAGCCGCCTCACATATCTTTGTGGAAGCCGCCGCCGCCGATATCCGCGAAGCGGGCGGTTCCATCGTCAACGTCGATGTCACGATTATCGGCGAGCGTCCGAAAGTCGGACCGCACCGCGACGAAATGCGAATGAAAGTTGCCGAATTTCTGGATATCCCCCTCGATAGGGTCAATATCAAGGCGACAACGACCGAGCGTCTCGGTTTCACTGGGCGCGGAGAAGGACTCGCAGCGCAAGCGATTGCCAGTGTAGAGGTGCCAGCCACGTGAACAACTTCAAGACTAATATAGCGATTTTAGCCGCAACTTTCTTTGGCTCGGGAAAATTCCCCTTCGCGTCAGGCACCGCCGGATCGATCGCCGCATTACCGGTTATCTGGCTGATACATTCGACTCTTGGTGTGAGTGCGGTCGTCGCTTTTGCCGTGATCCTGTTCTTCGTCGGCATCTGGGCATCAACGATTTACATCGAAGTATCGGGTGACAATGACCCAAGTCCGGTCGTCATCGATGAAGTCGTCGGGCAAGCGATTGCCGTTTCATTCTTGCCAATTGGATTAATTGAGTACGGCGTGGCATTCGTGTTTTTTCGCATCTTTGACGTCACCAAAATATGGCCGGCCAATTGGGCCGAACAGCGGCTAAAAGGCGGCCTCGCGGTCATGTTAGACGACGTGGTGGCCGGACTCTACGCAGGAGTAGCATCCTTAATTCTCTTGAGGTTCATTATATGAAATACACGTTTCCGGACGAAATTAATGAACGCGCCAAGACACTGGTTGACCTATGTCGCGCGCGCAATGTCCGCCTGTCCACAATAGAGTCCTGCACGGGCGGCTTGCTCAGTGGATGTCTGACCGATATTTCCGGTTCTTCAGACGTACTCGACCGTGGATTTGTCACTTACTCTAACGAGGCAAAACATGAAGAAGTGGGAGTAAAGTCCGAATCCCTAGAGCAATTTGGCGCAGTCAGCGATACGGTCGCGAAGGAAATGTGTGCCGGAGCACTTACCCGCACAGGCATCGGCGCCGCTGCATCACTTACGGGCATTGCGGGACCAGGCGGCGCGACAGAGACCAAACCGGTCGGTCTTGTCTATATCGGAATTGCGACAAGCCACAGTGCGCCTGCCGCCCATCGCTATGTATTTAGCGGAGATCGCCAAGAAGTACGCACGGCAGCGGTTATTGAAGCTCTGGTGCTTCTGACAGCTGCCGTAGGCGCGATTGAGTAAGGCCGAACAACTGGTGTAGTGGATGATCGTCGCGCTCCAGCCAAGGGCCAATTCGATCGTGTGTCAGGCCGAACAACTGGAAAAAATCCGCAGGATCATCGAGTTTTTCGAACTCCGTTTCGCCAATTAACGCTATCGCCTGAGGAGCCGGAAGGCGTAGCGAATCCGATACGAATTCGGGTAAGTAATAGATTTCATCGCGATACATAGCGAAAGCCGCCAGCATTATGCCGGCAACTTCGGCCGCATGGCTTGAAGTCTCAAGCGATAGGCGCGCTTGGTCGAAAACAATGGCACGCGTTAGCCCATCCAATAACAGGGCAACATAGTGTTTATGTTCGCCCTCCGTTGTGATCTCCGTATTCCGAAAGAATATAACCGACTGAATGTTCAGGAGAGACGCTCGGTCCAGCGCTTCCAGTACCTGTCGACTTGCCGTGTAAGTATCGAAAGCGCTTGGCCGGTGCAGCTTTCGAAGGGAAACTCCCTCAGATTCTCCGTCATCCATAAAAGTGATGCCGCCTCGCCTCAGGCTCCGCTCGATGGCATCGATGGTACTGGCGCGGGGGTCGCCGATCCCGCGCTCGAAATTATTCAATGTTGCCAAAGATATCCCAGCGGCTTTTGCGAGTTCGCTTTGCCTTATTCCAAGAAGCGCTCTTGCAGCCTTAAGCATGTTGGGCATCAGCATTCGCTGAAAAATCCCCTCACCAAAATACTATGAAGTAGCAAATTTCAATTTTGAAATTAGACCTTATACCTAAAATACTAGTCAAGATATGAAATTACGAAATTGAATGACTCTGTTGGATATTGCCGCTGAATCCGCGCTAAAACGATAGTCTTCGCTGCTCATAAAACATCAGCGGCTCGCTTTTCGAAGGCGGATATCATTTTGTGCGCCGCCGATTCGAAGACGGTACCAATTACCTTTTCCAACAAGAAAGAGCGAAATTCGAACTCAATCTCGAATGAGAGGGTCGTTCCGCCGTCGCTCACGTCCAATAACTGCCATTCGCTCCTGAGATACTTGAAAGGGCCGGCAGCTTGGGTTGTGGTGACACGCAATTCGTCCCGATCAGACGAAACACTGCTTGTGAACTTCTCACGAAGACTGCCATAGCCTATGCTGAGGTCGGCAATTAGGGAACCGTCGTCGTTGCGCTGCCGCACCCGAGACGCCACGCACCAGGGTAGGAATTCCGCGTATTTGTCCACATCGACGATAATGTCGAAGAGATCCAACGACGAGTGCGGTAAATATTTGGTTTCGGAAAATCTACGCACGAAATGAAGGAGTTAACTGGCCGCAATCGTCACGGCATTCTTTGCAATTTTCGCGTTTCGCGCCGCGCGCAATTGCGCAAAATCATCGCCGGCGTGATAGGAGGAGCGCGTCAGAGGAGAGGCTGATACCATCAAGAACCCCTTGCCGCGCGCCATGCGGGCCAGTCCGTCAAATTCGTCCGGTGTGACAAAACGATCAATTGCCGCGTGTTTCGGTGTCGGCTGCAAATATTGACCGACGGTCAAGAAATCGACCGATGCCGAGCGCAGATCATCCATCACCTGATGCATCTCGTCCCGGCTTTCGCCCAGCCCAGCCATCATTCCAGATTTCGTAAAGATCGAAGGGTCAATCTGTTTCACTCTGTATAAGAGTTCGAGACTGGTAAAATACCGTGAGCCTGGCCGGACTGTCGGATATAGACGCGGTACTGTTTCGATATTGTGATTAAAAACATCAGGCTTCGCCATTGCAACAACTTCAATTGCGCCTTCTTTTTGCATGAAGTCAGGTGTTAGTATTTCAATCGTAGTCCCTTGAGATTTCTCCCGAATTGAAGCGATAACGGCCGCAAAATGCTCCGCCCCACCATCAGCAAGGTCGTCTCTGTCGACAGACGTCACGACTACATGAGCAAGGCCCAATTGTGCCACTGCGTCGCCGACCCGTGATGGTTCATCCGCGTCGAGGGCACGTGGAATCCCGGTCGCAACATTACAGAAGGCACAGGCCCGCGTGCAGGTATCGCCCATAATCATAAAAGTCGCGTGTTTCTTTGCCCAACATTCGCCGATATTCGGACAACCTGCTTCTTCACAGACCGTGTGCAATCCATTATCGCGGACGAGTTTACGGGTTTCGAAATAAGTCTTCGATGTTGGCGCCTTTACGCGAATCCAATCTGGTTTCCGAGGCGCCGGATTATCCGGCCGGTTGCGTTTCTCCGGATGCCGTATTTTTGCCGCTTCAATGGTGGCCATGGCCCAAACCCACTTGTCGGTTAGAAGTGAATAACCTTACCGTAAGCGTCGAGTACCGATTCGTGCATCATCTCGGATAACGTCGGGTGTGGGAATATGGTGTGCATCAATTCCTTCTCCGTCGTCTCCAGAGTCCGCGCAATGCCATAACCTTGGATAAGCTCGGTAACTTCGGCGCCGATCATATGCGCGCCCAACAATTCGCCGGTCTTCGCATCAAACACCGTCTTTACCAGGCCTTCCGGCTCTCCCAAGGCTATGGCCTTGCCATTCCCCATGAAAGGAAAGCGTCCGACACGAACTTCATAGCCGGCTTCCTTGGCCTTGGCTTCCGTAAGCCCGACAGAGGCGACCTGGGGCAGACAATAGGTGCAACCCGGCACATTCAATGTGTTCAGCGGATGGACGTCTTTCTCGCCTTTGATTTTCTCAACACAAATAATGCCTTCATGGCTTGCCTTATGGGCCAGCCAGGGCGGACCGGTAACATCGCCAATGGCGTAGACGCCCGCTTCGGCGGTCTCGAGCCACTGATTGGTCTCGATATGGCCGCGGTCGACCTTCACCTTGGTGCCTTCGAGACCGATATCCTCAACATTGCCGACGATCCCGACTGCCAAAATCACTCTGTCGACGGTAATATTCTGACTCTTGCCCGCTTTATCGACCGTTGCGGTCACGGAATTGGCCAATTTCTTCAGCGCTTTGACTTGTGCGCCGGTAATGATCTTCATCCCGTCTTTTTCGAAGGACTTTTGCGCCAAGGCTGAAATCTCTTCGTCCTCGACTGGCAGGACGCGATCCATGACCTCGATCACGGTGACGTCGACACCAAGATTGCGATAGAAACTCGCGAATTCGATGCCGATGGCGCCTGACCCGACCACCAGGATCGATTTCGGCATCGCTTCCGGCACCATGGCTTCCTTATACGTCCAAACCAATTTGCCGTCAGGCTCCAACCCCGGCAAAGACCGAGCTCTCGCCCCCGTCGCCAATATGATATGCGCCGCCGTGAGGTCGGCGACCTTCTTGCCGTCTTTCTCTACGGAAAGCTTGCGCGCCCCCTTGGATCCGCCCGCCAGTTTGCCCCAGCCGTCGATGGCTTCAACCTTATTCTTTTTCAAGAGATGCCCGACGCCACCATTCAATTGAGCCGCCACTTTGCGTGAGCGCGCGATAACCTTCTTCAAGTCGACGGAGGCGCCTTGAACCGTTATGCCATAGGCTTCCGCATGCTGAATGTTGCGATACACTTCGGCAGTGCGGAGCAGTGCTTTGGTCGGAATACAGCCCCAATTAAGACAAATACCACCCAGATGCTGTCCCTCGACAAGGGCTGTCTTCATGCCCAATTGCGCCGCGCGAATGGCTGCGACATAGCCGCCGGGACCGCCGCCGACGACAATGAGATCGAATTTTTGATCCGCCATGGGAACTCCTTAGAGCAGCATGCTGAGCGGATCTTCGATGAGCCGCTTAAAGGCGCTGAGATATTCGGCGCCAATGGCCCCGTCGACTGCCCGATGATCGACCGAAAGCGTACAGGACATAACCGTCGCGACCGCAAGCGCTCCATCTTTGACGACAGGCTGCTGTGCGCCGGCACCGACCGCCAGGATACAAGCCTGCGGCGGGTTGATGACCGCGCTGAACTCCTTAATCCCGTACATGCCGAGATTGGAGATACTAAACGTGCCGCCTTGATATTCTTCAGGGCCGAGCTTGCCGTCACGAGCCTTCTCGGAGAGTGATTTCATCTCGGAGGAGATGGCCTCAAGCCCCTTATTGTCCGCCCGCCGCACAACCGGTGTAATCAAGCCGCCTTCGATGGCGACTGCGACCGAAATATCCGCTGAATTATAAAGTTTTACACCCTCGTCGGTCCAAGATGCATTGGCTTTCGGCACGCGCCGAAGCGCGATCGCCGCAGCCTTAATGACCATATCATTGACTGACAGCTTGTAAGCGCCGTCCGCCTTGTCATTTAGGGTTTTCCGCATCGCCAACAGCTCATCAATCTCACAATCAACTGAAAGATAGAAATGCGGGATCTGCTGCTTTGATTCCGTGAGCCGCCGCGCGATCGTCTTGCGCATCGTCGAGAGCGATTCGAGCTCGAAATCCGGCTCAAACGGCAACTTCTCCGCTGTCGTCGGGGTTGCCTGCGCAACGGCGGGGGATGCGGAGGGGGCTGCCACTGCACTTGCTGGAGCACCTCCAACGGACAATGCCGCTTCGACATCCACCTTCACAATCCTACCATTGGGGCCGGTTCCAGCCACGTTCGCCAAATCAAGCCCCGCTTGAAAAGCCATTCGGCGCGCCAATGGGCTGGCAACGACCCGTGCGCCAGAGGCCGCAGCAGGCGCAGCAGCGACCGGCGGAGCCGCTTGTGGGGTAGGTGATGCCGCGGGTGCCGGTGCAGCTACCGCGGGCGCTGGCGTGGGCCCGGCCGCAGGTGGCGTGCCACCATTGCCGCTCGGTGCAGCCGAGACATCGACACCAGCCAACGCACTATCGTCCTCACCTTCTTCGAGCAATAAGGCGATGACGTTGTTGACAGCAACGCCTTCAGTGCCCTCGGCAACTAGAATCTTGCCGAGTTTCCCTTCCTCGACGGCTTCTACTTCCATCGTGGCTTTATCGGTTTCGATTTCGGCGATCACGTCGCCGGAATTCACGGTATCGCCTTCTCCGACGAGCCATTTCGCCAACGTCCCTTCGGTCATGGTCGGGGACAAAGCGGGCATAAGTATTTTGACTGGCATTGTTTTCCTCCGCCCTAAGAGCGATAGCAGACGTTTTTAGCAGCATCGACGATCTGTCCTGCTTGCGGTAGGGCAAGCGCCTCGAGATTGGCCGCATAAGGCAACGGAACATCCTCTGAGCAAACCCGCGCCATCGGCGCATCGAGCCAGTCAAAAGCCGCTTCCATCATCAGCGCGGCGATTTCTGACCCGATACCCGCGAATGGCCAACCTTCTTCGCAACTGACGATGCGATTGGTCTTTTGAACCGATTTGACGATGGTTTCGGTGTCGAGCGGTCGAATACTGCGAAGATCGATAACTTCCGCGCTGATCCCTTCCGCGGCAAGTGCATCCGCCGCCTCAAGCGCCTTGCCGACCATGATCGAGAAAGCAACCAGCGTAACATCGGTTCCTTCCCGAACGACTTTCGCGCTGCCAATCGGAACAATCCAATCGTCGCTGACCGGGACTTCGAAGCTGTTTCCGTACAACATCTCGTTTTCAAGGACTAAAACGGGGTTGGGGTCCCGTATGGCCGATTTGAGGAGGCCCTTTGCATCCGCCGCCGAATAGGGTGAGACCACTTTCAATCCCGGGCAATGGGCATACCAACTGGCATAGCATTGGGAATGCTGCGCGCCGACGCGTGACGCGGCACCATTCGGCCCCCGAAACACAATTGGGCAACCCATTTGGCCACCGGACATATACAGCGTCTTAGCGGCGGAGTTGATCAGATGATCCACGGCCTGCATGGCGAAGTTAAAGGTCATGAACTCTACAATGGGACGCAATCCCATGAACGCGGCACCGACGCCGACGCCGGAAAATCCATGTTCCGTGATCGGTGTATCGATGACCCGGCGTTCGCCGAATTCTTCCAACAAGCCTTGGCTAATCTTATAGGCTCCCTGATATTGGGCCACTTCCTCGCCCATCAGGAATACGGCCTCTTCACGCCGCATCTCCTCCGCCATCGCATCACGCAAGGCTTCACGTACGGTCATCGTGACTGTCTCACCGTCCCAATCGGGCTCGGCCTGCGTGTTTGCCACGACGGGCGCACTTACCGGAGTGGACACGACCGCCACTGGCTCCTGTGCCGCAGGCTGCGGCGCAGGTTCCGTGAGCGCCGGACTCTCGGCGGCGCTTTCTCCCTCACCCAAAATAACGGCAATTGGCGTGTTTACAGCGACGCCTTCGGCACCCTCGGCGACCAAAATTTTACCGAGTTTACCCTCGTCGACCGCTTCCACTTCCATCGTCGCCTTATCTGTTTCGATCTCTGCTATCACGTCTCCCGCGGTAACATCGTCGCCTTCGGCTTTCAGCCACTTGGCAAGCTTGCCTTCCGTCATGGTCGGCGAAAGCGCGGGCATCAATATCTCTACTGGCATTTCCGTTGCTCCCCCGGCCTACGCTTCAATCAAGACATCGGTATAGAGTTCCGATGGATCGGGTTCCGGGCTGTTTTGTGCGAATTCTGCGGCATCGGACACGATATCCTTGATCTTGCGGTCGATTTCCTTGAGTTCATCTTCCGAGGCAACTTTTTCGCCGATTAACCAACCCCGCATGCGGTCGATGGGATCGCGCTCCGATCGAACTTTGCTGACCTCTTCGCGGCTACGATATTTCGCAGGATCGGACATTGAGTGACCGCGATATCTGTAGGTTTGCATCTCCAGGACGTAAGGCCCTTTCCCCGCTCTGCAGTGCGCAACAGCGACCGCTGCCGCCTCCCGCACCGCAAGCACGTCCATGCCGTCAACCTGCTTGCCGGGAATGCCATATGGTTTACCGCGGTTAAATAGGTCGCTACCGGCCGAGGCCCGTTCCTGACTTGTCCCCATGGCATATTTATTGTTTTCGATGACAAAAATCGCCGGTAAATCCCACAATCCCGCCATGTTCAGCGTTTCACCGACTTGGCCTTGATTGATGGCGCCGTCGCCGAAATATGTGACGCTGACGAGGTCGGTTTGATTATATTTATGGGCGAAAGCGATACCCGCACCGATCGGCACTTGTGCCGCGACGATACCGTGCCCGCCGTAAAAATTCTTTTCCCGGCTGAACATATGCATCGAGCCGCCTTTACCTTTGGAATACCCTCCGGCGCGTCCCGTTAGCTCGGCCATAACGCCTCTGGCATCCATCCCGCAGGCCAGCATATGGCCGTGATCACGATAGCTGGTGATGACGGCATCGCCGTCCTTCAGCGTCGATTGTATACCGACAACGACAGCTTCTTGGCCGATATACAAATGGCAAAACCCACCGATCAAACCCATGCCGTACAATTGCCCAGCCTTCTCTTCGAAGCGTCGAATCAAAAGCATGTCATTGTAATATTGTAATAATTCGTCTTTAGACGCTGCGCTGGAATTCTTCTTTGCCGATGCGCGCGTTCTGGCCCGCTCTTTCGCCGCCATTTGGACTCCCTGACTACGTCGATTTCGACGCCTTGGTTCCCGTCCGCTATCAAGTAATGCGAAATAGCGGATTCTTCAATATAATATTATCTAATTGAAATTAATGAATTATTCATGAATTAACCGAATATTAGTTAAACATCTGTAGTTTTCTGATTCTAATATCGGAGAGTTTAGCAGATCGAGAATTCATTCGGAACAAATTTACTCGATAGATTCAACAGATCGATTTTTCAGGGAACTCTGAGATCAAATTTCTGATTCAATTCTCTCGATCACGTTGTTAATTTCACTCGCCAAGGCAGCGGTTCCCATAGAATCCGTTCCCGCTGCGATGCTCTTCACAAAGTGACTGAGTACGTTATTCAGAGGAAGCGGTCCAAATAACGGAACAACTTTGTGGTTCAGACGGAGGTTTGGTGCCGGATGATCTTCAAGTTCCAATATGCCGACCTCTCCCTTGCAGCGGAGACGACGCCGTTTTTCCGCCATCATGTTTCCGAATTTCAAGTTCGCACGCATTCCGTTCGGAAATTCCATTTCGACATGAATGACATGACGTTGCCTATCGCCGGACAGGAGATTTGCCGTGAGATCAATCGGTGACGATTTAACCAAATCCAATGCGAATGCGAGTTCATGCGGTCCGTAGTCCCAAAGACCCGACATATACTCTCGGAACGGACCCTGGTTACCACCTTCGGAAGACAGTTCCTCGAGTGGTCCAATATCCTCTAAATGACACTTCAAGGCAGAATATCCGGCGCTAAACAGTTGAATCAGATTCACCATGATTAATCCATTCACGCGCTCAGCTTGCGTCACGATCCATTGTGCATCGCGGGCCGATAAGGTCAGTGGCTTTTCTGCGAGTACGGGAATGCCTTCACTAAGCAGTCTTCCGCAAACCTCCAGCATATGATGGGGCGCTATCGCCAGGATGACGCCGTCGGGGCGGTTCTTTTCGAGCAACATCCGGTCAATGTCCGACCAGATTTTATTTGGGACGATATCGCCATAGAGCGTGCGCGGTTGATTGGATAAGGAAGAACTGACAACACCAGCGAGCTGCAGGTCTGGTGTCGCGGAAATCGTCGCCATATGCCGTTGGGCCCAAGGTCCTGAGCCGAAAACCGCTATGGACGTTGTTTCCCCCATGATCAGAAGGAAGAGGCGAGTTCCGAGCGATATCTCGGAATTGACCAAGACAAGAAGCGCTTCACGCCGTCTTCCAAACCAACAGTCGGGTGAAAATCCAACTGCAATTCAGCCTTACGAATATCAGGGCACCGGCGCATGGGTTCGTCCGCAGGGTAAGAATCTGGATATCCCGTCGTTTGCATCGAGACATCGACAGGACTCATGCTTTTGAAAGTATCGGCGAGAACGTTCATCGATACTTCCGGGTTTGGATTGCCGATGTTGTAGGCTTCCCCAGGCACACCTTTCAGCAAAATGCGGAAAAAACCGACCATCGCGTCGACAATATAGCAAAATGTCCGAGTCTGCCGGCCGTCGCCATAGATCATCAACGGATCACCGGCGGCAATTTGGGCTGCGAAATTCGGCATAACCCGATAATCTGATTTCTGCATTCCAGGGCCGTAGATATTGAAAGGTCTAATGATATTTGTACGGACGCCAAAATAATCGTGGTAGATGTAGCAATACGTCTCCCCTACTCTTTTCCCTTCGTCGTAACATGCTCTCGGGCCTAAAGTTGAGACATTGCCGCGATAACTTTCCATCGTCGGCACATGGCCTGGGTCTGGATCTCCATAAATTTCGCTTGAGGAAAAATAGACGAACCGTGCATTCGAGTTTTTCGCACATTCCAACAACCGCTGCGTCCCGACGGTCGCGACTTCCAAGGTTTCCAACGGATAGGCGCGATAATAGTAGGGACTGGCGATTCCGGCGGCATGAATAAGCCAATCGAATTCGCCGTTCGGAAGCGGGTCGCGGCAGATATCGGCATGGACCAATTCGCCCCAATCACCGAGTTCGTCCAAGAGTTTTGGATCTGCGACCCGAAAATTATCTAACATGCAAACCTTGCATGGTTGATCGAGGAGCTCCTCGTTTAATCTTTTGAAGACCGCAAGAAAATATCGCCCGAGGAAACCCGCCCCACCCGCGATGAGGACGCGTTTACCGGCTAAATTCATAACCTCTGGCGGTAGTCTGGCGACAATTTCAGCAAGATCACAGTCGAGAAATAAGGAATTATTCATTGTCCGCACTCACTACCTTTAATGTGGGCAAGGGAACGATAAAACGATTGCCCGAATGCAAGAATTGCCGATTGTTTTCAATGATAGGTTCCGCAAAATTCCATGCCAGAATGAGCAAATCGTCAACCGGGTCTTCAATCAATCGGGTGGCGGGAACGACAGGAATATTCAAACCTGGACTATGGAGACCTTGTTTCCAAGGACTGTCATCCACGATATAGGCTAAATCTTCTGTTTTGAGGCCGAACTGATACATCAGCGTTGTCGCTTTGGCCGGAGCGCCATATCCCGCCATTCGGCGGTTTTCCGCGCGCGCCGTCGCTATCAATCGACTAAGCTCATTTCCTGCATTTTTGATCTTGCGAGAGAACTCTCCATAGACACCCGGCTCCAGCAGTCCACTGGTATCCTCTGTTGTAAGTAACGCCGTTAGCTCATCGCTCGTTCTACGTCCGCTCGCCTCCGGTGCCGCAAATACTCGAATGGAACCACCATGACTGGGAATTCGCTCCGCATGGAATAGGTGTAATCCGTGTGTTTGTAAAAAGGGCACCAATGGCTTCAATGCGTGGTAGTCCAAATGCTCATGATAGACGGTGTCAAACAGCGTTTTCTCTATGACATCCAGTAGGTAGGACACTTCGAAGACGAATAGACCGTCCGAGGCCAAGAGCGTGACAACGGCCTCCACTACGCTGCTGAGATCGTCGATATGGGCGAACACATTGTTCGCCGTTAGAATTTGAGCTTGCCCTTCTTCTTCGACAATCCGCGCGGCGATCTCGCTCGAAAAGAAAGCCGCAATGGTCGGCACACCACTCTTATTTGCGGCGCTTGCAATTTTTTGTGCGGGATCGATTCCTTGTATTCGGGCGCCCAATCTTCGAAATGATTTAAGAAGCGTGCCGTCGTTGGATCCAATATCAACGACTAAATCATTCGCGACATTAGACCCCATGGACCACACGGTATTTGCATAGGCATCGAAATGAGCGACGAAACTAGGAGACGTGCCGGAAACATATACATAATCAGAAAAAAGACTTTTCGGATCAACAACATGTCCGAGTTGTAGATGTCCGCATTCGTTGCAGAGCATCAGCTCCAGCGGATACACATCTTGAATTTCGTTTAAGGAAGAGGCCGGTCGGAAATCATTCGCGGGCGGTGTGGACGACAAAGTACAAACGACCTGCAATCCACCGTTATTACACAGGCGGCAATCCGAACGAAGCCGGCACGTCGGCATATCCAGGGTTATACCTTGATTGTCGCGGGATCTATCATTTCAATCCGTCGTACATCCGCCTCGTAAGATTCTTGGTCTCTGGGGTTACGGCCGAAAGTGAAGAACGTCGTGTCTTGAGTGAAGACCATTGCATGGTCGACCATGGG
>CAXAGK010000060.1:0-12639 GCA_963968305.1 uncultured Rickettsiales bacterium
CGATTCGCCAAGACGGACCCGGCTGATCCAGCACCGACAATGATGTAGTCGAATGTTTCAGACGTCATGCTCGAAACTCCCTGAACGTAATCTTCATAAAGCGGCGTCTTTCCCCTCACTCTATCCTTCTTCCGCGAGGAGAGAGGGGACTACGCTTCCTCTTCTTCCGGCCAAACTTCCGCCAAAGTCCGGAAGGCCGATGCCGCGACTGGCCAACCAGCATAATGCGCCGCGTGAATGATCATTGCTTCTAGTTTATGGCGCGGTACGCCGAGCTCCTTGGCTGCCTTCAAGTGAATCTTTTGCTCACCCTCGCGGTTCAAGGCGACAAGGATCGTGCAGGTCACGAGCGACCGTTCCCACATTTCTAAATCCTCATCCTGCCATAAATCGCCAAAGACGTTCTCTAAAGTGTAGCGCTGGAACTTTTTCGGCACGGGAAATGGCGTTGGTCCGTCTTTCAAAATACGGCGCGCGAATGCTTTTCCTTTTTCCCGGCGCTCATTCGAATCGCTCATCAATCTTATCCTTTAAATGTGATGCGTATAGGTAATCGTTTGAGACCGAGCAGGCGATTGTTCGACACCCATGCGGGTGGGCCCTCGATCTCGAATTCGGCGATGCGGTCGAGCAGAATGTTAAGCCCAACTTTAAGTTCCAATCGCGCGAGAGCCGCGCCGAGGCAAATATGCGGGCCGAATCCGAAGCCGATATGACGGTTCGGACTGCGCGTGATATCGAACGTGAACGGATCGTCGAAGATGCGCTCGTCACGGTTCGCGGACATTTCCCATACCGTTAGCTTGTCGCCACTTTTGAGATCCCGTCCGTGGAATTCGGCGTCGCGCGTCACTGTGCGGCGTTTGTAGATCGACGGTGTTGTCCAACGCACAATTTCTTCGATGGCCGAGCGCATCAGTTCTGGCTCCCGGCGCAGTCGCGCCAATTGATCCGGATGCTCGATCAATGTGCGCAGGCCGGCCCCGAAGGAATTACGCGTCGTCTCCGCTCCGGCGGGAAACAACAGAATAAAGAAATTGACGAGCTCCTCGTCTGTCAGTTTCCGATCGCCTTCATCGGCCAATGTCGCGTGCACGATGGTCGAGATAATATCATTCGCGGGGTTACGGCGTTTCTCCGCAACGATGCCGCGCGCATAGACCTGAATTTTTTTGATGTACTCGATGGCGACGACATTGGGCGAGTCCGTCGCCAGGCCTTGTTCGATCAAGTCGCAGAGTTCGGTGCGGTCGTCTTGCGGCACGCCAAGTATCATGCAGATCGCCTGGAGCGGTAATTCGCGGGCAAAGGCTTGGACGAAATCAAAACCCTCGCCCTCCGGAAATGCATCAATCAAAGCGTTGGCGCGATTCTCCAGGTTCTCTTCCAACACTCCCAACGCCCGAGTGGTGAAGCCTTTATTGACCAATTGGCGCAACGTTCGGTGTTGGGGGTCGTCAGTATAGTTCAAAACTTTCCCGGCGGCGCGCTCGTCTTTCAGCGTTGTACCACCACCAGTGCGCCCTCCTCCCGTATTGGAAGAAAACAGCTCCGGTGTCCGGAAGACTTCCATGATGTAATCATAGCGGCTGACGACCCAAAAGCCTTCGCCATCCGGGCTTTTGGGCGTCGCATCGTGCCAGTGGATAGGGTCATGCTCGCGGAGCCAATTGAACGTGTCGTGCGGAAACCCTGCCCCGAAGGCAGTGTTGTCCGAAAGGTCGACGTTTCGGCCCTGCATGACGTTCTCCCCGTTTCTATTTCTGCCGGTCCCAATCGAATAATGGCGTGTCTTTCTCCTTGAAGCGACGCACGGCTTCACGGTGGAATTCCGTCTCTCGGACCAAGGATTGGCCCATGGCTTCCATTTCCAGCAGCGTCCGGAAATCCTGATTGTAGGATTCATTCAGGATCGTCTTTGCCATGCCGATGGCGGCGGTGGAGGCATCGCAGAAACGGCGCGCGAAGGCGCGGGCTTCTTCCATCGCAGTGTCTTGCCCGACAATGGTATGGACGAGACCGAGCTCCTTGGCTTCTTCGGCGTGAACCCGGCGACCGGTGAAGACCAATTCTTTTGCGACCTGCATGCCGACGAGACGGGGCAGCACGAAGAAGCCACTCCAATCCGGGATCAGACCGATTTTCGCGAAGGCCTGCGTGAAGAAGGCGCGCGGTGTCGCCAAGACGAAATCGCCTAGTAGCGCCAGATTGCAACCTGCCCCAGCAGCGGCACCATCAACCAGGCTGATGACCGGGAGTTCCAAATGTACAATATCGTAGATGCGGTTGTGGCCCGAGCGCATGCGGTTGCGCTGATCCATCGGCGTCATCTCCCGGTTGCCCATGCCTTTGACGTCGCCGCCGGCACAAAATGCGCCGCCGGAGCCAGTCAGGATGACTGCTTTCACGTCGCTGCCGGCGCGATCTTTGATTTCCTCGAGCGCGGTGCTCATATCTTCGCGCATTTCCGTGCTGAGCGCGTTGCGGGCTTCCGGTCGATTGAGGGTGATCGTCGCGATTTCGTCGCTAACGTCAAATTTGATGTGGCGATAAGCCATGTTTTCTCCTGAATCCTTGGCGGCGAATGTTCCTTGAACAGAGATAGATCGACAGGAGGTGGAAAACGAGGACCCCGTGATGACTGTGAATTTCCAAATCCGATCTAATGTTACTGGAAAGTACGTAAATTTGGTTTGGAGGAAACGATAATGACACGCGAAGTTATTCCCAGCGGCTCGGCGCTCGGCGCGGATATTAAAGGTATCGATTTCTCGAAACCGTTGAGTGACGACGATCGGGCCTTCGTGAAGCAGGCGTGGAACGATCATCTGGTCGTTCGTTTTCGCGACCAGGACCTATCGGATGAGGATTTGGTCCGGCTGGCCAACGATTTCGGCGGTTCTCAGGTAGCGGGTTCGCGTCAGTACTACATTAACGCTGGATACGATATGAAATCGGGCCGGGTCTCGCATCTCCCGGGGATTACGATTATTTCTAATCTCGACAGAGATGGGAATCCCGAGAAGGAAAACTCGGGGACCGGCAGCAGTGAGTTGTACTGGCATACCGACAATTCCTATGTCGATAACCCACCGAAAGGCAGCATCCTCTATGGCATTCAGGTGCCGATCAACGGCGGCGGTGACACGTCTTTCGTCAATCAGTACGAGACCTACGAAGCTTTGCCGATGGCCATGAAGGAACGGTTGCTCAATCTTCACATTCGCCACGACAACAGCCGCAATACTGCGGGTGGCGCTCGCCCGACGGCGAAGATTCCGACGACGCGCGAGGAAGTGGAGGGCCCCGCCCATCCAATGGTCCGACGTCATCCGGATAGCGGGCGTAATGCGCTTTACCTGGGTCGGCGGTATGCCCCACCGTCGAGCTATATCGTGGAGTTGCCGCAAGATGAGAGCGAAGCCTTGCTCGACGAATTATGGGCGCATGCCAAACAGGCGAAGTTTGTTTGGACGCAAGTCTGGCAGCCGAGAGACGCGATCATGTGGGATAATCGTTGCACCATGCATACCCGCAGCAAAATCGATCACACTCAACCCCGCGAAATGCATCGTAGTCTGATCAAGGGCGAAGCCATTATTCCGGCGACGGCCCCTTAATCTGTTACCCCTTGGATCGGAAGCCACATGGTGACTGTCGTGCCCCGACCGGGCTCGCTGTCGAGAATGAGCTCGCCGCCGTGTAGCTCGACAATGGATTTGACGAGATACAGACCGAGGCCACTGCCCTCATAAGCGCGATTGAATTGGTTTTCCTTTAAAAGTGTTCCAAACCCAATATCGGGCTGCGGCGCGGCGCCGGAGCGCAGAGCGTTGATCATAAGTTCGGCCAGGTGAATACTCTGTTGTTCGGCTACATTAATCGCCTGATCGCTCGCCTCACGATGCCAAATGATGGCCAATAACACGGTCGCGATAATGAGAGGGCGGCCGCGCTCGCGATCGAAAAATGGCGCAACCAGCGAAATGGGCTGTCCTCATCTTCGAGGTTACATCAAAAAGACGCCCTTGCCGGTCGTCTGAGTGTCGAACAGCTTATAGGCTTCTTCCGCTTGATCGAGGGTAAATTCATGGGTGAACAGTGAATCCACATCAATCTTCCGGTCGGCGACGAATTCCGCGCAATCCGCTTGCCCGTTCTTGCTGAACGTCCAGGAGCCAACGAGCGTGACTTGGCGGCGGAGTAGGTCGTTTGACACGTCGAGCGTGACATCGCCACGTTCTCCGACAAAGCAGGCTGTGCCCCATGTTCTGACCGATTGCACGGCAGCTCGGCGCGCCTCCGGATTGGAACTACAATCTAAGGTCTTCTGTGCGCCCTCGCCATGAGTGAGTTCGCGGATGGCATCGACCACATCATTCGACATTGGGTCGATGACTTCGTCGGCGCCGAACTGCTTGGCGAGTTCGCGGCGATCCGCGCTAATGTCGAGTGCGATCACCCGAGCCCCCATGGCTTTCGCCAATTGCGTGGCGCTGAGTCCGACCGGACCTTGCCCGAATATTGCGATGGTTTCGTCACCGGCGAGGTCGACGCGTTTCAGCGCTCCATAGGCCGTTCCGGTGCCGCACGAGATGGCCGCGCCGGTCTTGAAGGAGAGGGCGTCTGGCAATTTTACGATCGTATGCGCCGGGGCTTTCATATACTTGGCGTGGGCGCCGTCGCCCACTCCGCCGTATACGATGGCGCCGTCGAGACACATTTGCGACCAACCGCTCGCGCAATGCTTACAGACGCCGCAGCCGCTATAGTGATGGTCCATGACCCGATCGCCGACCTTGGCCAAGGCTTCCGGCACGCCTGTGCCGACCGCCGCGATAACGCCGCAGGGCTCGTGGCCGGCAATGTTCAGTGTGTCTTTCTTGGGTCCGCGATATTGATGCAAATCGCTGCCGCACATACCCGATGCCTTAATTTCGATCACGACTTCGTCCGGGCCTGGTGTCGGGTCCGGGACATCCATCAATTCCAGTTTCCGCTCACCTAGAAATACAATCGCTTTCATTGCCCCGTTCTCCCGGTTAAAGACTTTGTGTGTTAGGTTTCAGGCAGTTTCTTAACCATCTAGGGCTGGCACCGGCTGTGTCAGCACGGTTGCTGGCCTATATGTTTGGGACATGCGAAATGGGCCCGGTTGGGTTTCGGAAACTTGGGGTGCTTTACAATGACAAGCAATGGCAGATTGCCGCTTTCGCGGTTTACGGTTCTAGATCTTACGGCGCATCGGGCGGGTCCGACTTGCGTGCGACAACTCGGCGACTGGGGTGCCAATGTCATCAAAATCGAAGCGCCCGACCGCATCAACAAAGATAAGGGCGGCATCATCGGTGCCAGGCATGGTTTCGATTTTCAGAATCTGCACCGCAACAAGCGCAGCCTGACGATCAATCTGAAAACCGAAGAAGGTAAGAAAATATTCTTTCAATTGGTCGAAAAGGCGGATGTCATCGTCGAGAATTACCGCTCGGCCGTGAAGCATCGCCTCGGTATCGACTACGAGCCCTGCGCCAAGGTCAATCCGCGCATCGTCTATGCCAGTATCGCTGGGTTCGGCCAGGATGGCCCCTACGGCAAACGGCCCGGCGTCGACCAGATCGCCCAAGGTCTCGGTGGCCTGATGAGTGTCACCGGCATGCCGGGGCAGGGCCCCGTCCGGGTCGGCATTCCGATTTGTGATCTGACGGCGGGCATGTTCTTGGCGCAAGCGACGCTGATAGCGTTGCTGGATCGCGAGGTGACGGGCGAAGGGCAGTGGGTCCACACATCGTTGCTCGAATCGATGATCCAGATGATGGATTTCCAGGCATCGCGCTATTTAGTAGATGGCGACGTGCCGAAACAGGCAGGCAACAATCATCCGACTAGCATTCCGACTGGCGTTTTCGAGACCGCTGACGGACACATTAATATCGCTGCGTCGGGACAGGTTCTGTTCGAGCGGTTTTGCGGTGCGGTCGGTCTGGAGCGTCTAGTCGAAGATCCGGATTTTGCCAAGGCTGGCGGGCGTGCGGATAACCGAGATGCATTGAACAAAATCATCAACGAGCGGATCAGCCAGGAGCCGAGTCAGCATTGGGTCGATCTGCTGAACGAGGTCGGCGTGCCGTGCGGGCCGATTTATTCGGTCGATCAGGTCTTCGCGGATCCGCAGGTCGAGCACCTGAAAATGGCGAAGACCCAACATCATCCAGAACTTGGCGATATAAAACTCGTGGGGCAGGCGATCAATCTGACCAAGACGCCCGAGCCCGAGGAATTCCGCCTGCCGGTTCCGGAACTTGGCGAACACACGGATTCGATCCTGGCCGATCTTGGCTATGGCGAAGATCAAATTTCAGATATGAAGTCGCGCGATATCGTCTGACGACGCGGCACGACACTTTAGATAAGGAAGCGATATGCAACTCAATACCGAAAAGATGATTGGCGAAAAAGAAGGCGGCGTCGGCTGGATGACCTTCAACAATCCAGCACGGCGCAACGCCATGGCGCTGGAAATGTGGTCGGCGGTGGAAGCGATCCTTGATGAATTCGAATCCGACGATGCCATCAAGGTTATCGTGATGAAGGGTGCAGGCGATAAGGCTTTTGTCTCTGGCGCCGATATTTCTGAATTTTCGGAACGCCGCAACAACGCCGAAGCGGCCGCCGAATATGCCCGTATCTCCGAAGGAGCTCGCGCCCGGCTATTGGCGGTGAAGAAGCCGTTGATCGCGATGATCCAAGGCTATTGCCTGGGTGGTGGCATGGCGGTCGCGATGGCCGCGGATATGCGTTTCGCCAGCGACGACTCGCAATTCGGTATCCCGGCAGCGCGCCTTAGCATCGCCTACGGCTTCGATGGATTGCACAAACTGGTGCATTTGGTTGGCCCGGCATTGGCCAGCGAAATCATGTTCACCGCGCGCCGTGTAGAGCCCGAGGAAGCACAGCGCATCGGTCTGATCAATCGCGCCGTTCCGCTCGACGATCTCGAATCGACCGTGCGTGAGGTTGCGGATGCGATTTGCCGCAATGCGCCGCTTTCGATCAACGCATCGAAATACACCATCGGCCAAATACTGACCGATAAGGAAGATCGCGATTACGACGAGATCAAACGCTTGTCGAAGATGTGTTTCGACAGCAATGACTACAAGGAAGGCCGTGAGGCGTTCATGGAAAAACGCTCGCCAGTCTTTTCCGGGAGCTAATCGTCGGAAATTGGGGCTCTGCCATGTTCCGGCTAAATCACAAAGCGACCGCACTCATAAACAGTCTCGTCGAGAAGGCTGTCGATTGGGTGGAATTGCAACGCAATGCATTCCGTCCGGGTGCCTTTGCTCTGCCGCAGCCGGAATGCAGTTTCATTGCCCCTTTTTCAAGGAAGAGACATTGGCGGAAGTTCGTTTCCGCCATGTCTCGCAAATCGACAATCCGGATTTTCTGGGATTCGTGCAAGATAGTTTAGCGGCGAAGAAACCGCTCGATTTCTCGCAAATGGCAGGGATTACCTTCGTCGATACCGTTATCTTGTTGGACGCCTATTTCGAGGACACCGATTTGGTCTCCTTGCTGTTCCACGAATGTGTCCATGTGGTGCAATATCGCCAGCTCGGCGTCGAAGGGTTCATGCGCCGTTATATCGAGGGCTGGGCATCAAACGGTATGGATTATTTCGCAATACCGTTGGAACGAGACGCCTATGAATTGGAACGTCAATTCTGATTTCAGCCGCACCGTCCGTTCTTTGTCGAGGACGCGGTCGCGTTGCGGTTGAAGTCTTAACCGGGATTTACTGCGGTCCGAAGCATTTCATTTTCACGGACCAGCCATCGGGACCAGCCTCTTTTGCACTGTTAATCAAGGTGCAGAGAATGCTTCACTTGGCATGGCGGAGTTCCTTGATCGTCATGCGTTCGTTTTTACCTTAAGTCGACTCGGAGAATCCTGCCGAGGTCAGGCATCCTGTTAATCCGACCGCCGTCCGATCTGCCGCCACGCGAACGTCGCGCTTGATGAAACATTGTAGCTGAAACCCCTTGGGTCCGTCGCGAAGGCTTCGGCAGGCTAATTTCTTCGTCTTGAACTTGATGGTCTTCGATTGCACCTTCGCGGCTTTGACGAAAATGCCCTCACAAATTCCGGGTGCTTTGGCGTTCGCATCCGCCATCAAAAAGATGAGAACGGGGGCGGCGAGAAAAAGACGAAACAGTAGACCTCTGAATAGAAGGAGTATTCGCAGACGAATCATCGGATTCTAACACAGCCCTTCGGGAGTGCCAGCGGCTGTCACGTGGCGGCGAGATCTTTAACCAATCCGCGCGCCCGATGTGCTTGCTCTTCCGCCATCTTCGAACACAGCCCGGTATAGGCCGTCGGGTCGAGAAGCGCTTCTATCTGCGCTGGTGTGAGATGCCCCGTGACGCGCGCGTCTGCTGCAAGAAGATCGTTGAAAGTATCGCTCCCGACGGCGGCGGCCTGCGCGGCGTCATAGACGACATCGTGGGCCTCTTGTCGGCCGACATGTTCACCGAGCGCCAACATCATTGGCTCCGCCATGATTAAGCCGTCAGTCAGGTCGAGATTGGCGCGCATGCGCTCCGGCTTTAGCACAAGTCCTTCCGCTAAGATGCGTACCCGCTCCAGGGTGTCACCCATAAGGGTACAGACCTGGCTTTGGGCGTAGCGCATCATCAAGGATGTTTGGCGATTGGCTTCGTGCTCCGTCATCACGGTTTCCAGTGCCAAGGGCACCATCGTTCGGATCTGCGCCGCATAAGCCATGATATCTTGTGAGAGATGCGGATTCCGTTTTTGTGGCATGGTGCTGCTGCCAACGGTGCCGGGGGAGATCGGCTCTTCCACTTCGCCGAATTCCTGTTTCATCCCGGTGTAAATTTCATAGCCGAACTTGCCGCAGGTCGACGCCAGCAGCGCCAGCAACATCACGTGTTCCGCCAGATGATCCATGATGCTACGGGCTGGGACCGGCATGGCGGGCATGTCGAGATGCGCCGCCATACGGGCTTGTACGTTCAAGCCTTCCTCTCCGAACGACGCGACCGTTCCCGCTGCCCCGCCCAACAGAGCCTGGAAGACTCTTGGCTCGCATTCCTTGAGGCGTTCGGCATGGCGCGCGAATTCGTCGATCCAGATGGCGACTTTCAACCCGTAAGTGGCGGGCACCGCGTGTTGGCCATGGGTGCGACCGGGAAGCGCCATATCTTTCGACTTGTCCGCAAGCTCCGCGAGGGCTGCGAAAATTCGACCGAGCTGTTGCAAATAAATTCGGTGCGCCCGACGCAACTGCAGCAGGTCGCCGGTTTGCGTGATGTTCTGCGTCGTCGCACCCCAGTGCACGTAGTTGCCCGCGTCGCCGTCGCAAATCCGTGCGAGTTCCCACACCAGCGGCACCAAAGTGTGCGCGGTCCGGGTGAAACCTTCGGTTAACCGCTCGCGATCGAAAAGGGAGAGATCGCATTTGCGCACGATCTCATCCGCCGCCGTTTGCGGGATCATACCGAGTTCGGCTTCCGCCTTGGCCAAGGCCGCCTCCACGTCGAGCCACGCTTGCCAGCGCGCATCTTGATCGAATAAAGCCGTGATGCCGGGGTCCGGGACCCGGAGCGATGTCGGATTACCTTGCTGCATGAGATCGTCTCCCGAGAAATTTTCTGTGCGTACAGTTTGATATGCGTCGCTGGTGGCCTGTGGCCAATCGTCCTACGCTTATTCCGTGAGACCGGACAATATGGGAGGAAACCGCAATGGCGACGGCCCAATCGACACAGAAATCGGCGACCCAGAAATCCGCGGCCAAGGAACCGGCATCCAACATGCAGTTACCGGCAGATGTGCTGGAAGGGATTTACACGACGATGTGCCGGATCCGGCGCTTCGATGAGATGACCCATAAATTGTTCGATGAAGGTCATGTCAAAGGCACCGCGCATAGTTATGTGGGCCAGGAAGCCATCGCCGCTGCAGTGGGCGCCAACCTACGCGAAGATGACTACATGGCGAGCAATCATCGCGGTCACGGGCACTGCATCGCCAAAGGTGCGAACATCTCTTTGATGATGGCGGAGTTGATGGGCCGGGAGAGCGGTTATTGCGGCGGTCTCGGCGGTTCCATGCATATCGCCGATATGAACCTGAATATTCTGGGTGCGAACGGTATTGTCGGTGCCGCCATGCCACTTTCTACCGGAGCGGGACTGGCTGCGAAACTGCAAGGCAACGGCCAAGTGGTGGTAGCGTTTTTTGGGGACGGTGGATCGAACCAAGGTGTCTTTCATGAATCCATGAACCTGGCGTCCGTGTGGAAACTGCCGGTGCTGTTCGTCTGTGAGAACAATCAGTACGCCCTCAGCACGTCTTACCGGCAAACCACATCTGTCGATCAGGTGGCGCGACGGGCGCAAGGCTACGACGTGCCTGGTATTACCATCGACGGCAACGATGCGGTGGAAGTTTATTTGACGGTGCGGGAAGCGGTAGAGCGCGCACGAGCGGGTGACGGTCCGACCTTGATCGAGGCGATGACCTATCGCTGGGGCCAGCATTCGATGCGCGCCAATCTGCGCGACCCTCGGCCCGAGAAGGAGTACAACGACTGGGTCAAACGCCGCGACCCGGTGAAACGGATCGAGAAGACGATCCGCAGCGAAAAGGCGGTTGCGCCCAAACGCATGAAGGAAATCACCGCGTCAGTGGAGAGTGAGCTCGAATCCGCCATCGCTTTCGGAAAAGGTGGAGAGGAGCCGACGGTCGAGGAAATGCTTGCCGCCGTCTATTCGCCGCACGCCCATTACGATGAGCCAGGTACCGAGGGTGTCGCCCGCGAACTGGCCTTCACGGAAGCGCTCAACGAAGCCATGCATCAGGAGATGGCGCGTGACGAAACAGTCTTCCTGATGGGTGAGGATGTTGGTGCCACGGGTGGCATCTTCCAGGTCTCGAAAGGCTTATTTGAGGAATTCGGCGAGGCCCGGGTCCGCGATACGCCTATCTCCGAGGCGACGTTTGTCGGTTGCGGTGTGGGCGCGGCCATCGCGGGCATGCGGCCTATCGTCGAATTGCAGATTTTTGATTTTGTCGCACTGACCATGGATATGCTGGTCAATCAAGCGGCCAAGTTCCGCTTCATGCTCGGGGGTAAACCGAAAGTGCCCTTGGTGGTGCGTGGCCCGCAAGGTGGTGGTATTCGGATGGCGGCGCAACACAGCCAAAGTCTGGAAGCTTGGTTCACCCATGTGCCGGGTTTGGTGGTCGTGGGGCCGTCGACACCCTATGACGCCAAGGGTCTGCTGACCGCGGCGATTCGCGACGATAACCCGGTCATCTTCCTCGAGACGAAATTGCTTTATGTCGAGGGCGGCAACGGGCGGGTGCCAGAGGAGAGCTACGCCATCCCGATCGGCAAGGCGGACGTGAAGCGGGAAGGGACGGACGTGACCGTGGTCGCCACCATGGCGATGGTGCCCCGCGCCCTCTCCGCTGCGCGGACGTTGGAGCGCGAAGGTATCAGCGTCGAAGTCGTCGATCCGCGCACGCTGAAGCCGCTCGACGAGGAAACCATCCTAAACTCTGTGGAGAAGACCAACCGAGTCCTGATCGTGCATGAAGCCTGGACCACGGGCGGCTTCGGTGCGGAAGTGGCCGCGATGATCGCCGACAAGGGTTTCGATTGGCTCGACGCGCCGGTGAAGCGCCTCGGCGCGATGGACACGCCGATGCCCTATAACGACGAACTGGAACGCGCGACCATTCCATCGACGGAAAAGATTGCGCAGACGGTGAGAGAATTGTTGCGGTAGGGAACGGTTTGAGCGGATGCGATTGGCGGTAGGTCGCTCGCATGATACTTTTTTCGAAAGAGACAATCGCTCTGGGGAGGGTCGAAGTGTCGACAGAACTTAATACGACGGTTATTCAACCGGGCTTCGTCGCCTCGGTGGAGGGTGTAGATCTCGGACAGGTCCCGGGTTCGGAATTGGAAGACCGGCTTCGGGAACTCCATGGCCGGTTCCCGATACTGGCGTTTCCGGAGCAAGACCTGACACCCGAGTCCTTCATCGCGTTCGCCCGCATCTTCGGCGATATAGAGATCGATGCGCATGTCCCGCAATTTGCCCATCCCGGCATGCCGGAGCTGATTTATCTGACCAATATCGACACCAACGGAAACCCCGATCCGGCTTCCGCCGGGCGTGGATCCGCCTGGCATTCAGACAGCAGCTACAAGCCCGAGCCGTGCGCCCACACGGTGCTCTACGCGCTTGAAGTGCCGAGCAAGGGCGGTGGGACGGTCTTCGCTGATATGTATCGCGCCTACGAAACCTTGCCCGATGACATGAAGGCGCGCATCGATGGCCGCCAAGCGCGGCATTTGTGGAGTCAGGGTCCGGCCGGTGGTGGTCATATTCCGCTGACACCGGAGCAAGAAGCGGCCATGCCACAGGTCATCCAGCCGATGGTGCGCATTCACCCGGTGTCCGCTCGTAAGGGGCTCTATGTGAATCCGCTCCACACGACGGAGATCATCGGTATGGAACCCAGCGAGGGTGATGATATTCTCTCCTACCTCTTCGATCATTCGATCAGTTCGGACTTCCAATATCACCACCATTGGCT
>CAXAGK010000061.1:0-12317 GCA_963968305.1 uncultured Rickettsiales bacterium
AGGGAGCTACCCTGATCGGAAACGGTCCGGATGCGTTGACGAAAGTATCGATGATCGGCAATGACATGATGCTGGACCCGGGTGTTGGCACCTGCGGCAAGGACGGACAAGGCGTGCCGGTCGGCGTTGGTCAACCTACGATGCGGCTGGATGGATTAACGGTTGGAGGCACAGCGGCCTGAATTCGGGCGTCTAATTGAGAATACCGTGGGACAAACGAAACTCGCCATAGCGGTTCTAATGCTTACTGCCCTCGGTGTCTGCAACGACGAGGACCCCGAAAAGCAGATCGGCCCGGGTCCCGCCCAGCTCGTGTTCGAGCTTGCCTAATTGCGCCATGAGGTGATCGACGGGCGCCATACGCATTTCCACAGCCGGCGCTATTCCGAATCTATCGGTACCGGAGTCACGCTTCAGGCTGGAAATGTCTGCATCGAGTTGGGCAAAGCTTGTCTGAGCGCCCGTGTGAGTTAACTTATCAATGGCTTAGAAAGTTTGGTTCAACCGAACCATCACGTTGCGACACGCCTGGAAAGCGACATGATTACCATCGAGTATTGGGGCAAGGACGACGCCGGAAACGACGTCCGAGTGTCAAAGACACTCAATGTCGCGGGAAATAAAATCGACGTCCAATAACGCCGTCTTCCGATCAGTAGGACATTTCGCCGTAGACTTTATCGATATCACCGGCCCAACGGCCCTCATAAGCCTCGAGCAGTTCTTGCGCCCTGGTTTTGCCGCTCTCGGCGATCTCGCGCAATTCAGCGAGAAAGATGGTCTCATCCTCACCGATACCGTTCTCACGCGCCCGGTTTTTCAGCCCCGTCTCCGCAATCGCGATCATCTCACGTGCGATATCGAGCACCGTGCCATTGCGGAAAGGTGTGTCGAGCGCAGTTTTCGGCGTCTCCGCGCGTAAATATTCACGCTCTTCGTTGGTCCAGTCCCGGCACAGGTCCCAAGCAGCATCGAGGGCGGTTTGATCGTAAATCAACCCGACCCAAAGCGCCGGCAAGGCGCAGAGACTGCGCCAGGGGCCACCGTCGGCGCCGCGCATTTCGATGAACCGCTTCAAGCGGACTTCCGGGAACGGTAGCGTTAGCTGATCCTCCCAATCGCCCATCATCGGAGTGATGTGTTCGACCGGCGAGAGTTTACGCGCCATGAAATCGCGGAACGACTTACCGCTGACATCAATATACTCGCCGTCGCGGTAGACGAAATACATCGGCACATCGAGGACGTAATCCGCATGCGCCTCGAAGCCAAAGCCTTCGTCAAAGACGAAAGGCAGCATACCGGTTCGATCCGGATCGGTATCCGTCCATATAAAGCTGCGGAAACTTTGATATCCGCACGGCTTGCCCTCGACGAAAGGCGAATTCGCGAACAGCGCCGTGGCAATCGGCTGTAAGGCCAAGCTGACGCGCATTTTCTTGACCATGTCGGCTTCCGAATCGAAATCCAGATTGACCTGCACCGTGCAGCTGCGCAGCATCATGTCGAGCCCAAGCTTACCCTTTTTCGGCATATACTCGCGCATGATCTTATAGCGGCCTTTCGGCATCCAACCGACGTCCTCACGGCGCGATTTCGGATCGAAGCCGAGGCCCAGCATACCGGCGCCTATTTCTTCGCAAACCGCCTTCACCTCGGCAAGGTGGGTATGCACCTCAGCGCAGGTCTGGTGAATGGTCTCCAGCATCGCGCCAGACAGTTCGAACTGCCCGCCCGGCTCCAGGGATACAGAAGCGCCGTCCGGTTTACGGAGGGCAATCACATTGCCACTCTCGAACACCGGCTCCCAGCCGAAGCGGGTTAACCCATCCAGTAAGACCTGAATTCCGGGAGTGCCTGCATAAGGCAAACGCGCAAAACCAGCGCGGTTATATGCAAACTTCTCGTGTTCCGTGCCAATTCGCCATTGCTCGCGCGGCTTGCAACCACCTTCGATATACTCGACAAGTTGTGCCCTGCCGGTAATTGGTTCACCACCGGATTTAGAAGGTGCGGCCATGGGATTTCGTTTCTCTTTTCATGCGACGTCGCCAATACACGTGTGATCTCATGCTGGCGGACGCCTTCGCCAATCACCCAACGCCGCCTGCCAGCACGCCACCGCCGAGAGGGCGGCAGTCTCCGCGCGCAAGATGCGGGGTCCGAGACTCACGAACCTTATAAAGGAGAGTTTAGCAAAGCCGTCAAGTTCCGTCTGAGAGAACCCGCCTTCTGGACCGCATAAGAAGGCATAGGATATGCCCTCCGCCTCGGGCTCATGAAGCAGCTCATTCAAGGGCATCGCTTCGCCCCTTTCCGCGCAAACGAGCAGTTGGCGATCGCTCTGAAAATTCTCCAATGCGACGGCGAGCGGACATGGTTCGGTGAACTCCGGCAAGGTCAGCCGCTCGCATTGCTCCGCCGCCTCGATCACATTGGCGCGATGGCGTTCTAGATTAAGGCGTTTCACTTCCGTGCGTTCGGTGTAGATGGGCGAAATCCGGGATACGCCGAGTTCCACTACTTTTTGGACGAGAAAATCGAGCCGAGCGCGTTTGATCGGCGCAAACAACAGCCAAAGATCGGGCTCAGCCACCTGATCGCGCAGGTGCTCTTCCACCCACAATGAGCCCGCACCGCGCCCTATAGTATCGATGCAGGACATCCACTCTCCGTCGCGCCCATTGAACAGCACCACCCGCGCGCCCGTGGATAGCCGCAGAACGTGTTTCAAATAATGCGCTTGCGCGGCAGTCAATCCGACCGGCCGACCCTCGCCCAAATCATGTTCCACATATAAACGCGCACTGGCGTCGCGGCCGGTCGTCATGCGTCCATCGCTTGTCGGTCCTTCTTCTATCCTGCAAGATTACCTTATGTCTCAATGGACGAAAACCGACCCACAGACGGACGCCAGCGATATCGCGGCAGAAAGCTGGCCGTTTCGTCTCACCCCGAACGCCTTCCGCCCCTATCTGACCCTGGCGCGTGTCGATAGACCCATCGGCACCTGGTTGCTACTGCTCCCGTGTTGGTGGGGATTGGCCTTGGCCAGCGGCGGGGACTTCGTTCAATCGCTTTATTTCGGCGCCTTGTTCACCGTCGGCGCTTTCGTGATGCGGGGTGCCGGATGCGTATGGAACGATATCCTTGACCGCAACTATGACGCCCAGGTCGCGCGCACCGCGCAGCGCCCCATCGCGAATGGCGGCGTGAGCGTCCGCGCCGCGACACTATTCATGGCAGGCCTGGCGGGTGTGGGACTGCTGGTTCTGCTGCAGTTCAACGGCTTCACGATGGCGATTGCCGTCGCCGCACTCGGCCTCGTCGCCCTCTATCCGTTGATGAAGCGATTCACCTATTGGCCGCAAGCTTGGCTCGGCCTGACCTTCAATTGGGGCGCACTGGTTGGCTGGGCCGCCGTCAACGGATCGCTCGACGCACCGGTCTATTATCTTTATGCCGCCGGTATTTTCTGGACCCTCGGCTACGACACGATTTACGCCCATCAGGATAAGGAAGATGACGCGCTGATCGGCGTGCGCTCGACAGCGCTGCTATTCGGTGATCGGACGCGAATTTGGCTCGCCGGATTCTATCTCGCCGCTCTCGCAATGTTTATCGCCGCCGGACTTCGCGCCGAGTTGAATGACGTATATTATATTGGTGTCGGCCTCGGCGCATTACACTTTGGATGGCAAATCTATCAGCTCGATACCGACGACCCGCAAGACTGCCTCGCCAAGTTCAAATCGAACAAATGGCTCGGCATTCTGATCACCGCCACCATTGTCGCTGGGCAATCCTGGTAGACAGCATACCCGAAAGGGGACCGGAATGACCGAACAAGCGAAAAAGGGCTATCGTCCTTCTATCCGCGATATCCGGCTTTTTTCCGGCCTCGCCATTGGCGTCTTCATTACCTCTCATCTGATCAATCATGCGCTTGGCCTGCTGTCCATCGAAGCGATGGAAGCGTACCGCAAGGTCCACTCGGCAATCTGGCAGAGCCCCCCGGGGATCTTGGTTTTATATGGTTCCTTCGCCGCACATTTGCTTTTGGCTCTCTACGCAGTCTTTCAGCGAAGTCATCTCCGCCTGAAAGCGGGTGCAGCGGTACAGCTGGCATTTGGACTAATGATTCCGTTGCTTTTGATTGAGCATGTGATCGGCTCGCGACTAGCGCCATATCTCTTGGATTTCGATGCGACGTATTATTACGTCATCTCGTACCTATGGCTCGACGAAAGGCATTTCTGGCAACAGACTTTATTGATCGTTGTAGTCTGGGTGCATTTTTGTGTTGGATTGCATTTCTGGCTTCGGGTCAAGGCGGGCTATGAGAAGTGCGCCCCTTTTTTTCATTCAATCGCCCTGATGATCCCACTGTTGGGATGGCTCGGCTTCATTCAGGCCGGCAAAATGGTTGATCAATTGGCATCCGCACCGGGCTGGCTTAAAAGCGTGCGCATTGGGTTGGCTCAAGCCCCACCGGAAGAGCTCTCCGCTATTCTTAAGACTATACCCCTGTCCTTCGGCATCTTTTTAGCAACCCTCGCAACCGTGCTACTCGCACGCTTCCTTCGCCGTCTTTATCGAAACCGCCACGGAGTCGTCAGGATTAGTTATCCTAAAGGCACAACCATGTCGGGAGCGATGGGGCCGACAATCCTAGAGTTCATTCAAACCGCCGGTATTCCGCATGCTTCTGTCTGCGGCGGACGCGGTCGTTGCACCACATGCCGCATCCAAATCACCCAGGGACTGGCCAACCTTGAACATCCATCCGAGATAGAAGCGAAAGCGCTCGGCCGGATCACGGCACCGGCAGATGTGCGCCTTGCTTGCCAGGCTCGACCGCGGCACGACCTCTCCATCGTCCCGTTGCTGCCACCGAGCGCGACTGCCCGCGACGGACGGTTGCCCGGCGGGGTGCAAGGACAAGAACGGCAGGTGGCGATCCTTTTTGTCGATTTGCGCGGTTCCACCAAACTCGGTGAGGACCGAATGCCCTATGACATCATGCTTATCTTGAACCGTTTCTTCTTCGAAATGTCCGAAGCATTGAAAACCACCAAAGGTCATTATGCTAACTTCAATGGCGACGGATTGATGGCATTGTATGGCCTTGAATCAGGTTATGAAGCCGGATGCAGAGAGGCTATCGCAGGAGCGGTAGAGATGCAGCGGCGAATGGATCACCTCAACCGAACTTTCGAAAGTGAAATTGGCCGAAAATTGCGCATTGGCGTTGGCATTCATAGTGGCGATGCCATCGTCGGCAGTATGGGACCACCAACCACGCCGATCGTCAGCTCCATTGGCGACAATGTAAACGTGGCGGCCCGTCTCGAAGGCCTCACCAAGGAATTCGAATGCGGCATCATCATTTCTGCGGTAACCGCGGAGGCCGCGGGCGTTGATCTATCACACTATCCTCGCCACGATGCTGAATTGCGGGGCCGTGACGAAACAATCTCCATCTATACACTGCCGGACGACGCCAACCCTATGCCGAGTTCCAGTGCAGACCCAGAGGCCGAGACGAAAAAGTCGGCTTGAATTCACGCCGACACCGTCGCACATTCCGCTTGGACGAAATCTGCGAAAGTTATCCCTCTGGCGCAAGAACGGAAATACGGTCTTTGGCAGCGCTTCGCGCGGATGTTGCGCTACCGCCTCGCCATCCCACTGAAACGCAGCCGCCATGCGCCCGAGCACACGGCGCGCGGTGTCATGGTCGGCGTCGCGTGGGCGATGACACCAACAGTGGGCATCCAAATGCCCATCGTCTTCGGCACTTGGGTGATTAGCCGGAAGCTCTTCAATTGGGATTTTCATCTGGTTAACGGCCTAGCGTGGACATGGCTTTCCAACGTCTTCACGTTGTTGCCAATCTACTACCTGTTCTTTTTGACCGGACAGATCATGCTCGGCCGGCTCAACGATTTGACCGGATATGACGGGTTCCTGAAATTGATGGACAGCGCGCAGAAAGTGAGCCTGAGCGACTGGGAGGCGATGCGCGGTTGGTTCGCGACAATCCTTGAAGGCTGGGGTGTCAGCATGCTGGTCGGCTGTGTGCCCTGGGCCGCGTTGAGCGGTTGGATCGCCTATATCTGGAGCCTCGCATTTGTGCGCAAATACCGCGCCCGACGCAGTCCCACGACGTAACCCGCGGAACCCCTATCGACACGCACGGTTTAAGCGCCATCTTGCTTTCGGCAGGAGGCGACATGGCAAGCTCACTCGACGGAATCACCGTACTCGATCTCGGCACAGGGCCCGCGGCGGCTCTCGCCACGATGTTTCTTTCCGACCACGGCGCACGGGTCATCCGGCTCGTCGACCCTTCCGGAGCGAAGATGCGCGACGGCGGTTTCATCGTCTGGGACCGCGGCAAGGAATGCGTCAAACTCGATCTGAACGAAGCCGCCGCCGGGCGCGATTCAGACACATCCAAGGCCGCTAAGCTCTACCGCCGTTTGGTCACCGGCGCGGATATCTTGGTCGATGATTTCGCACCGAGCGCGGAAGGACAGTCCCTGGTCGAACCCGCATGGCTCAAATGCCTCAACCCACGTTTGGTCAGTTGCTCAATCACGGGTTTCGGCAAACGCGGGCCGCTGAAGGATGAGCCGCCAATCGACGATCTTGTCCTGGCCCGCATGGGTGTGCTCGGCGGCATGCCGGGATTCCGCCCGGCACCAGTCCATGTCGTACATCCCCTGCCGAGCGTCGGCGGCGCCTTGATAGCCTGCCTCGGCATCGCCTCTTCAATCCTCGCGCGGGAAACCACGGGCCGAGGCAGAGCGGTCGAGACGACCTTGATGGCGGGCGCCCTGCTCTATCATCCAAAGGTGCTCGGTGATCACATTCCAAAGCACGTCTTCCAAACTCATCCTTCCGGCAGCGCGCCGTTCTACAGCGTCTACCAATGCGCGGACGGTAAATACGTGCAACTCGGCTGCGTCCATGTGCGCTTCATCGCCATCGCCGCCGGTCTGATGGGGATTGGCGAGTTAGTCCAGGAAGACCGCTTCGATCAAGGTCGGGGCGGCATCACCCTGGAGGACGACACGGAGCTGCGCGAGACCCTGACTCGTATCATCGCCATCAAGACGCAAGCCGAATGGTCCGCGGAGTTTGAGGCGGCCGACGTTCCCTTTGCCCCCGCGCGCGTCACCGAAGAAGGCATGGAAGACCCGCAAGTCCTCCACAACGAAATGGTGGTGAGTCTGGACGATCCAGCCCTCGGTCGCGTCGATCAAATGGGCGTACCAATCCAAATGAGTGGTACCCCCGGCCGGGTGAAGGGCCCACGCACTCATATCGACGACGCGGTGACCGGACTTCCGGCCGACTATCCGGAGCCACAATCCGCTGCACACACACCCGCTGCGGGACCCGACCCGTTGCCGCTGAACGGTATCCGGGTGCTGGAGATTACCAACCTCATCGCCGGGACGACCGGTGGTCGCTTGCTCGCGGACCTCGGCGCCGATGTGATCAAGTTGGAGCCGCTCACCGGCGATCTCTCGCGACCGATCGGGCGGACATATTTTTACAACATCAACTTCAACAAACGCTCGATCTCGATCAACACTAGCACCGATGCCGGCAAGCAGATCGTACAAAAGGTCGCGGCCACCGCCGATGCGCTCTTGGCCAATTTGCGCCCACACGCGACCGAACGCATGGGTATTGGGGCGACGATCAATCCCAACCTGATCGAGACCCATCTGACAGGTTACGGCTGGACCGGCCCCTACTCGAAGCGCCCAGGCATCGACCCGTTGGCACAAGCGCTGATGGGTCTGGAACGCGCCCAAGGCGGTCCGGATAATCCGCCGGTCTTCCCGGCGCAACTGGCGCCGACCGACTACACCAATGGCGCGATGGGAGCGCTCGGCACGATCCTCGCGATCTTTGCCCGCACCCGGACCGGCATCGTACAACGGGTCGACGGCAACCTTCTCAACAGCGCCGTCGTACTCAGCTCGCCCTGGTTTACGCGCTATGATGGCAAACCGGAGCGCCCGCTTGCCGACAAGGATCAATACGGCCTCAATCCCTATCACCGCCTCTACCGCCTCAAAGATGGTTGGGTCTACGTGGTCGCCCGAGACGATGGAGAGCGGGAGGCCCTCCGCGATGTGGCGGGAGTTGCAGCGCCCGCGACGGAAAGTACTGCGGGCCACCCGAACGAAACCCCCTTCGCCACGGAAATGGCCGCGGCATTCTCGGAACGCTCGCTCGCGGACACGCTCACCGCTTTGAAAGAGGCCAGCGTGCCGGCACTCGAAGCGCAATCAGGCGACAGCGAATATTTTCTCGATGACCCTCACGCACAAGCGAACGACATGGTCGTCACGCATCAGCACCCGAAGGCGGGAATGCTGCGCCTATCGCGGCAATATATCCGTTTTAGCGATACAGATTTACCGGAGGGCCAAGTCACACCTCTGCTTGGTGAACATAATGAAGCGGTGTTGCGCGAAGTCGGCTATAGTGAAGAAGATATCCGCGCACTCAACGCCGATGGCGTGGTGATGACGGAGACGGTTTGAGAATACCGTATCCTGGCTTTCGGGCCAGAATACGAGTTCACTAATCCACCAAACCGCCGGGTTTTTTCGCATAGGGGTAATCGAAAGGAACCGAGTCCTCCGCGATCATGACCGAACAGTCGCGGCGGAATTCCGTATCGTCGATCACCCGTAAAATAAAATCGTCATGCGGCAAATCTGGCGCGACACGTTGGTGCACGATTTCCAGAACTTCCGCCGTATTTCGCGCCGCATGTGGCCGGTTGTCGCCGTCGATTTCAATCAAGGCGATCGGTTGTTCGCGATGCACCAAGTGCCCCTCTCGGCCCACATAGAGATGCACGCTATCGGCACGGGTACCGTCGTCATACGTAAGGTCGACACTTTCGATGGCCGCGTAGTGATAGCCACCCTCTGTCGCATGCATAATCTCAAGCTGTGTGTCGTCGAGCCACGTAACCGCCAGCTCCACCGTGGTGCCGAGTGCCCATTGCAGCATTGCGGGCACCGAGCCGTAGCGCGTCAAATGCGCCGCGTAGACAATATCGAAATCCTTGAGGCGGGCATGTTGGACCGGCACCGACGCGTCCGTATTGCCGAGAAACTTTTGATCGAGCCGAATCGGCGCGCGGTTTGAGCCCACCGCCAGCACGGCCGTGCGGCCTTCCGTCTCGGCCAAATCGAAGTCAGAGACCTCGCCCGCCCGCCAAATATAAGAACGGCCCGGATAAGGATACGGGTAGCCCCGGGCGCGCGCGAGTCTAGCGGTACGGTCGGTCATCAAACATTCCTCATTTGCAATTTAGAGATCGAGCCGCGCCCAGACGCGCTCGCTTGCTTCGTTGAGACGGCGCACCGCATCCGGCACGTCGAGGGTCAGCACTTCTCCACCCTCGACGATAGTTCGGCCGTCGACGATGACTCGGTCCACATCGTCGCCGCTAGCGGTCAGAATCAAAAACTTGAATGGGTTATAGACGGGGGCCGCCTTCGGCGTATCGATGCGAACAGTCACGATATCTGCCTTACATCCGGCGGCGAGACGACCGAGGTCGGGGCGGTTCAGCGCTTCGGCGCCGCCCACGGTCGCCATGTTGAAGACATCTTCCGACAGCGCGGCTTCCGCCGAGCGTTCGACTATTTTGCAGATCACCGCCCCTATCCGCATGTCATTGAACAGATCAAAGGGATAGGTGTCAGTGCCGATACATTGGTGAATGCCCATGTCCTGATATTTTTGGATCGAGTTGATGACGCCGCCCCGCCGTGCCTTTACCCAAGGCAGATGACAGATGCTGGTCTCGCTATCCCGCAGAGCTGCGACCTCGTCTGCTTTCATGCTGGTCATGTCACCGTCAGCGGTCATGCATTGACCATGGCCGATGATGAAATCGGGGCCAAGCAATCCGGTATCCCGCAAATACTCGACCGTCGTCTTCCCCTGGCTCGCCAGTACGCGCTGGTATTCGTTCGGCGATTGACCGGCATGAATCTGGATCGGCAGGCCGGTGCGGTCGCCAGCCTTGCGTGTCGCTTCCAACAAATCCGCATCGCAGGTGTCTACCTGTCCCGGGGCCAACATGGTCCGCAGGCGGTCGTCGTAGCGCCCGTTCCATCTCTCACAAAAATCGACGCAGGCCTCGAAGCGGGGCCAGCCTCGCTGATCATAGTCGCGATAAAAAACCGACCCGTCACCATCATAGCCGTAATGTTTGGTGCGATAACGCGGACCGGAATAACAACGGAGCCCCATTTTCCCGGCGACATCCGCGACCTGTTCCGTCAACACGATGTCACCGTCACCGCCAACCTCGAAGTCGTAACCGAGCTCAACCACCGTGGTGGACCCAGTCCGTGCCAATTCAGCGAACGCACATTCCGCCGCCACCACCTGGGCTTCGCCATCGGTCGCGTGGCGCACTTCCGGGAGGATTTTGTAGAGCGAAACAAAATTTTGCGCCTCCGCCGTGTTCGCCGAACTGCCGGTATCCTCGAGATAGCCCTTGGTGAACGGCGTGTCGGTTACGTGCAGATGGCCGTTGATCAAACCCGGAATAACCAACCGTCCGGTCGCGTCAATCACCTCGTCGATTGCGCCCTCATACCGCTCGCCGACAAAGACGATCTCGTTACCATCGAAGACAAGCTCCGCATTCTTGCAAACTTCGTGGCAGCCATTGCGCCACGCGAGCACGGTCCCATTTCGAATCGCTGTTGTCATCTTCCCAGCACCCCCGGTCGTTCGGTCGACGCAGCTTCAGCATTTAACCATTCAGCGAAAGCCGCCAAGCGTTTATCCCGCGCGCGATGGGATGGATATGTGAGGTAGAAGGGTCGGCTAGAGAGGCGAGAGGGCCCGAAGGGTTGGATCAATCGCCCACTTGCGAGCTCCTCCTCCACCAACGCCCGAATTGCGATGCCAACACCGACGCCGCCGATGGCCGCCTGGATCGACAGGTTGAGACTATCGAAGCGCGGCCCCACATCGGGATCGATCCCGGTAATCCCGGCCAACTCCAGCCAACGCCGCCAATCCTGCGGGCGCGGCGCGTTGTGCAGCAATGTGGCACCCGTGAGACTGGATTGCCGGTTCAAGTTTTCAGCGATCTCCGGACTGCACACTGGAATGAGCTCCACATCGACCAATTTGATCGCCGCCAATCCCGGCTGTGCATCCAAACGGTCACCGACCCGAATCGCCGCATCGTAATCGTCGCGCGCGAAATCGACCGGCTGCAGTGACGTCGTCAACTGCACATCGATCTCTGGATGCGCATCATAGAACCGGCCCCAGCGCGGCACCAACCAGCGGAGCGCGAAGGTGGGATAGCAATAAATCGCGAGCGGGCGGGTCGCCTCGCGCCGACTGGCACGGTCGGTCGCCATCGCGAGAGCTTCCAACGGCTCCCCAATGGCTTCCAGATATGAGCGCCCCAAGGGCGTCAACGAGACCTGCCTGTGGGCCCGCCGGAACAACGGCGCGCCGAGCCATTGCTCCAACGCCTTTACCTGGCGGCTGACCGCACCCGGCGTTACGGCAAGCTCATCAGCTGCGTGAAGGAAACTCATGTGTCTCCCTGCCGCTTCGAAGGTTCTTAGAGCATTTAACGGCGGTAATCGGCGTGCCATATTAATATTGAATGATTAAAACTCACTCTAAATTACGTATTTATCGGTTGCGAGGCAAGCGCCCTTACTGTTTTGTCAATCCCGCCTTCGCGGGAATGAATGTACTCAGAGGATGCCGAAATCATGAACGGCCTGCTCGCCGCCGAGAACCTTCGTGAGAAGAAAACCAATTCCGACTGGATCGCGCCCGATGCGCATGGCCAGAACTTCTTTGAGATCGACCAAAGCCTGCAAGGCTTGCTGAAGCTCTATCTGGCGGACGATCTGCGCGAACACATGACGCCCCATTACAGCCGCCTCGGCGAAATCGCCGGCGGCCGCCTGGATGAGTAGGCGCGGCTGTCGGACAAACACAGCCCGGTACTACATGCCCGCGACGCCTTCGGCCGTGATGAGGATTGGATCGAGTTCTACCCCGCCTATCGCGAGATGGAGAAAATCGGCTTTGGCGATTTCGGCATCCATTGCATGTCACGTACGCCTGGCGTTCATGGCTGGAAAGACAAAGTACCGCATCTGGCAAAATACATTTTCCAATATCTTTTCGTACAATACGAATTCAGCTTGATGTGCCCGATCTCGGTCACGGAAACCTCGTCCGTGCTGATCGAACGCTACGGCAGCGAGGCAGTGAAGGGT
>CAXAGK010000062.1:0-12287 GCA_963968305.1 uncultured Rickettsiales bacterium
GTCAAAGAGATCGATTACATCTCGGGTCATTACCGCGCCTTCATCGAGAAGTCGCCGTTCATGGTCCTGGCAAGCGTCGCCGAGGAAGGGCTCGATTGTTCGCCGCGCGGCGACCCTGTGGGATTTGTCCGTGTTGTTGACAAGAAGACGGTGATGATCCCCGACCGGCGCGGCAACAACCGCATCGACACACTACGCAATCTCGTGCGGGACCCGCGTGTCTCGTTGCTGTTCCTGGTGCCGGGTGTGGGTGAGACACTGCGGATCAATGGCCGCGCCGCCATTTCCGTCGACCCAGACCTTTGTGCTTCCTTCGATATGAATGGCAAGACGCCCCGCAGCGTGATCGTGGTGACCGCCGAGCGCGTCTACTTCCAATGTCAAAAAGCCTTAGCGCGCTCACGGCTTTGGGATCCAGAGGCCCAGATCGAACGAACGGAACTTCCATCCGCAGGCAATATCCTTCAAGGGTTGAGCAAGAATGATTTCGACGGCGACGCCTATGACAAGAATTATCCCGAGCGCTTGAAGAAAACCATCTACTGACAAGGCGAACGATAAATGATCCACGATCCCCCTGCCCTAACGATCCACCGCGGGTTTAAACGACCGTCTCAGGCTTTGCTCGATAAATTCAAAGGTGCCCAAACCTCTCACCTTTGTGACGCCATGAATGGCCGGGGTGCCCTCGACTATCGCATTAAGCCGCTCGATGAATCGCAATCGGTCTTTATCGGCCCGGCAATTACCGCGCAATCAGCGCCCGCCGATATCGCCGGTATGTTTGGTGGCGTACATGAAGCGCAGCCAGGTGACGTGCTTGTCGTCGCGAACGACGCCTTCTCGGGGACCGCGGTGGTCGGTGACCTCGCCATCGGCATGATGAAAAACAAGGGTATCGTCGGCTTCGTCACAGATGGTCTCGCACGCGACAAAGCGGGCATACTCGAAGTAGGATTACCCTGTTTCTGCCAAGGTATTTCGCCGAACTCACCGGGACGCACGGGCCTTGGAATTGTTGGCGCACCGGTAACCTTGGGCGGCGTCCACGTTAATCCGGGCGACATCATCATCGGTGATCCAGACTCTGTCGTCGTCGTGCCCCAAGAAGAAGCCGAGGAAGTTGCGGTGCTACTCGCCGAAATTCAAAAAGCCGAGAAGACGGCCATCCAGCGCGTTTCAGGAGGCGCCACGATGCCCGCCAGCATGGACAGCATGATTGCCAACGCCCACATCATCACGGACAATACCTGATGGCGGGTGCGGCCGATATGATCTGGCAGCTTTGGAACGCAGGCGAAGTCATCGATAGCCTACCGGAAGATTTGCGCCCCCACACCCGCGACGAAGGTTACGCGGTCCAGGCCGAGTTGGAAGCCTTGAGCAAGCGTCCTCTCGTCGGCTGGAAGATTGCGGCAACCAGTAAGGCAGGCCAACAACATATCGGTGTCAGCGGCCCCATTGCAGGCCGCCTATTAGCGCAACGGGTATTCGATGACGGTGCGGAATTGGCCTTTGGTGCCAACCGAATGCGCGTCGCAGAGCCGGAATTCGCCTTTCGTTTCGGCCAACCTCTCGGCCCGCGAGAAGATGCCTATCAGATCGACGAGGTCTTGGCGGCGGTCGATAGCCTACACCCCGCCATCGAAGTGCCGGATTCACGCTTTGATGATTTCGCCAGTGCGGGTGAAGCCCAGCTAATCGCGGACAATGCTTGTGCGCATGAATTCGTACTCGGACCGGCGACAAGCGCCAATTGGCGAGATATCGATCTCTCGAAACACCAAGTAAGTGTGGAGGCCGTTGGCGGTGACCAATACACCGGCATTGGATCGAACGTCCTTGGTGACCCCCGTGTCGCCCTTTTATGGTTGGTCAACGAAGTCACCGGTCTTGGTCTCACTCTGGACACCGGACACATCGTGACCACCGGCACTTGCGCGGAGCCGCTGGAGGTCGAGCCGGACGATGAGATCATCATGAATTTCGGCGACCTCGGTGCTGTCGAGTTGACCTTTACCGGATAAACGACATCCGACCCGTATTAAATATATTTTATCTAACGATATAATCGTCCGGATCCGGCGCCTCAGTCATCGCCCAATAGTCGACCAAACGCCACGGTGAGTTGGCGAAGACCCGGCCCTTACCGTTCTTGTACCAATTGTCCACGCCTGCATGCGCCCAGACCATTTTTTCATGAGCGGCGTCGCACCGCTCGTTGAAGGCGTCGTGGACTTCCTTGCGTACTTCCATGGTTCGGTGATCACCTTCGATCAAATCGCGGAGGCACTTCATCGTATAACGTACCTGACATTCACCGTGGAACATGGCACTACCGCCATGGCCGAGATTGGTGTTCGGGCCGTATAGGATAAAGAGATTCGGAAATTTCGGCACGGTAATACCGAGATAAGCTTTCGGATCGTCTTCCCCCCAGATGTCACTCAGGTTTTCGCCATCACGCCCGACGATCTCCATCGGCCAGAGCATCCGATTGGCATGAAACCCTGTCGCGAGAATGATGACGTCGACTTCATGCCGCGTCCCGTCCGCCATGACGATGGCATCCGCTTCGATGTGGTCGATGGTATCGGTGATCAGATCGACATTGTCGCGCTTCAGCATGGGAAACCAATGATTGTCGACCAGCATCCGTTTGCCGTAAGGCGGATAGTCGGGCACGACTTTCGCCATCAATTCCGGATCGCCGTCCAACTCCCGCTCCATATGGCGGACCATATTTGCACGGAACCGGTCGTTGGTCGCGTTAAGGGCGCGCTCAGGATGCGGCCAGTCCGGATCGACCTGTAATGCCCCGTGGATACCGTCGGAGAAGCCCCAGAAGAGCTGAAACCGGTACCACCGCGCATAATACGGCAAATGCTCCAGGATCCACTTCTTACCCGGGCTGACGAAGCGGTGATAGTTGGGATTGCCAATCACCCAGTGGGGCGAGCGCTGGAAAATAGTGAGCCGATCAACCTCACCGGCAATCGCAGGGCCGGTCTGCATGCCGCTGGCACCCGTGCCGATCATCGCCACCCACTTGCCCGCAAGGTCGACACTCTCATCCCACCCTGCGGTATGAAACGCGACCCCCTTGAACGTATCGAGGCCGGGGATATCCGGAAGCTTTGGTCGGTTCAATTGCCCGACTGCAGTGATCACCGCATTCGCTCTTAAAGTCTCTTCCGCACCGTCCTTGCCGCTTATCAACACATCCCAGCTCGCCGATGCCTCGTCATAGCGGAGCGAGACGACTTCCGTCTCGAAGCGTATATCACGGCGCAGGTCGTATTTGTCGGCGCAGTTCTCGAAATATCGGTGCAGTTCGTCGCGCTTCGAATAGAACTCAGTCCATTCGTGGCTCGGCTCAAAGGAATAGGAATAGAAATGGTTCGGGGTATCGACACCGCAGCCCGGATACCGGTTCTCGTACCAAGTCCCGCCGACCGCGTCGTTCTTCTCAATCACCGTGAAGGGAATACCAGCTTGCTGAAGTTTAATCGCCGACAGCAGCCCCGACATGCCCGCGCCCACGATAACGACATGAAAAGTGTCCAGTCGCTCCTGCGGCGGATCACAGTGCCAAGAAACCCCTTTCGGGTCGGCATCATGCAGCGCCAACTCTTCCCGCATCATGGCGGCATAATCGTCGGAGACAGGCTCGCCCACGGCGACACTCATCATCCGTTGCAGCGTGGCGTCATCCGGTGGCGGCGGCAGGTCACGCCTCTCCTCCGCATAAACGCGAACAGTCTCGATCAGACGGGCGCGAATTTCTACCTGCGTCGCCGCTGGCATCTTCACCGAGTAATCCCACGGTCCTTTGATATAACCTGCAATCTCATCGAGAAGGGATAAGTCCTCGGTCAACTGAACGAGTACCATCGCAACAGTGGCAATATCGCTTTCGGAGAGCGCGGATTCGAGCTTTTCCGAGTCAGCGGTCAGGGATGTAAAATCATACGACATGCGAAGTACTTTGGGGCAAATTCACCTGAAATCAATTTTCCAAATCGGTACGCGCATTTTAACGTATCGAAATGAAACTCTCCCTCTCCTGTCGGATCGCCGAATCTTCCAGCCGCAAGGACGTCGCCGCCCTTCCTATCGAGGAATTGGCGCCCCTAGCCGCCACTGCCGGATTTTCCGGCCTATCGATGCGGGCGTCCGCCGTCTCTATCAACACATCGCCAGACCGCGTCTCCGCGATTCATCAGTTGCTGGATACGAACGGGCTTGCCGCATCCATGATCATGGGAAATGTCGCCCTCGCCGCGAACAACACCGAAGCGCCTGACTGTTTGCGGAACATCACACCACATCTTAATCTCGCGGAATGCCTCGGTGCGAACCTCGTCCGAGTGATGATCCAGCATGAAGACGATATTCCCCACGCCCAACGTTCCGCAGACGAAGCGAAAGAGCGTGGCATCTCGCTCTCGCAACAGACCCATTGGGGTACGCTTGCAGAGACCGTCGACGGCACGCTCGAACTCGTCGATCGGATGGCTCGGAGTAATTTCGGCATTACCTTTGAGCCCGCCAATCTCCTCGCGTGCGGCGAGAATTTCGGACCTGATGCGGTTCGGCGATTGGCGCCACATTTGGTTAATTTCTACTTTCAGAATGTTCGCCTTGATCCGGTGGGCGCGCATACCTTCAAGACACGCGCGGTAGGGCCGGTCTCGCTCTCTTACGTAGCGCTCGACGATCCCGGCAGTATCGAAATCACGCCCCTCATCGCCACGTTGAAGGATTGCGGTTACGACGGCTGGGTCTCCGTCCACCAACCCTTACGGGAAGGCCAATCCGTCACCGATGCCATTGACGAGGCCGCGCGCATCTTCTGTCCCCTCGTCTCCTAGTCCTCCCTCCACGTCAGCTTAGATCATCCTCTAACGGGGCAATCGTTCCGCGAAACCCTATGGAGGAAAAGAACGTGGCAAAAAGCGAAGCATACGAAAAAGGACAACAAGTCCGGCGTGAAATGATGGGCGATGCGATGGTCGAGAAACTCGCGACCACCGTCTATGCCGACCCGGTCATGGAGAAATTTGGAGATTACGCGACGGAAGCCGTCTTCGGTCTCTTGTGGGGCCGCGAAGGGCTCGACCGAAAGACCCGCGCCCTGATCTGCGTGATCTCCGACACATGCCTGCATTGTTGGCCAGAATTAGAGCTGCATATCCGGTTCGCTCGGAAAATGGGCTGGACCGAGGACGAGATCACCGAAGCATTGCTGCATGTTGGCGGCTATATTGGCGTGCCGACGATCCGCGAAGCAATGATCATTGCCGGTAAGGTGTTCAAGGAGCTGAAAGCGGAAGAAAGCTAGCAGACGCTCCCCCCTTCGACAGGCTCAGGGTTAGGTTTCTAATTGGGATATAGCCATTGAAAACCTCATGCTGAGCACGTCGAAGCATGAGCGAAAAATGCAGGATTCTATCCCAAAAACCAATCCAATATCTTTGGATTCTCGTCGCGGGGATAGGTGTGGGAAAGGTCGGCGATCTCACGGTAGAGGATTTCAGCACCGCGCTCTTGCAGCACCTGATGGGCGACACGCGCCACATCGATGTCGAACATCCAATCCTGCACACCGTGGGTCAAGTAAATGGGGCGGCCTTCGATATTCGCCGGGCCCAGAATCTCCAACATCATAACATGAAAGCTTGCCGATATCGGTGCCAAATGCGTAAACGGCGAGGATACTTTCAAGCCGCTCATATAGGTGAAGGTTCCACCGTCACTCATGCCGGTCATCAACAGACGCTCACCGTCTACGTTCCAGCGCTGACGGGTTGCGTCCAGGATCGTTTCTATATTCTCATCGTCGACTTCCGGCTGCATCAGTGACCAAGTATCGCCCCGCGCCGTTGGACTGATCACAATGAACCCTCTGCTGCGTGCTTCCTTCAGCCAAGTCCACAGGAACGCCCGTCCGTGTCCGCTGCCCCCATGTAGCGCCACGACGACGGGATACGCGACCTCGGGGTCGTAATACTCCGGGATGTAGATCGAGCAGCCGCCCTTTTCGTCACGCTCGTTATTAAAATGTAATACCCCGGTATCCTCGCAAGGAACCGCACCTGAAATGCGCGCCAATAACCCGCCATCTTCTTGTCTATGTTCTTCTAGAAAGAACCCACTTACCGACGGTAAAACCGGTGCCGCCGGATACAGCGTCTCCACAGCGTAAGGAGTGTACCGTAACGCTCGGTAAGCCATGAAGATTCCATCGGGGTCGTCAGGCGCATCGACGAATGCAGAAATCGCCTTTTGCGCCAACTCGAAGCTTGTGTCCACTGATTGTCGGACAACTTCCGCGCCCTCCGGCCATCCTCCTTCAGCGACAAGACGTCGGGCTTCCTCCAAAGGAGCCTTGTGGACCGAGATCTTTTCTTTCAACGGGTCGATCAAGACCAGATGGAGATGCCGTTGCACAGCCATCAGTGAACTAAGCGCCGCCAATAATGGCTCTATCCGCGTTTCAATCTCTGTCGTCATGGGCCGCGACCCTATGGAACCAAGTCCATGATTTCTTCCAACTCGGCAATGCGTTCGTTCTGCGGTTGGTCCGGATCGATCCGCAAAGAGAGCGACGTAATCCCGCAAGCCTCATACGCCTTGAAGCGCTCCTTCACCATCTCCGGCGTACCGAATGCACCGAACTGCGTCACCATCTCGTCGGGCACGCGAGCCGCCGCTTCGTCGCGCCTACCCTCAATCCACAGTTTTTGGATCGCCAAAGCGTCATCCGTGAACCCGGCCCGCTTAAAGGCGTCATTATAGAAATTGGTTTGCGCCGAACCCATCGCGCCCATTTGAAAGGCGACGCCGGGACGGCGGGCATCGATTATCTCTTCCACGTTCTCACCAACAGATACCTGACAGCCGGTATGTAGTTCGACATTTGCCATCGAACGTCCGGCCTTGGCCGCGCCGTCGCGGATATAAGCGAGATGCGCGTCCGCATGGTCCGGCGAGAACGAGGTGCCGAGCCATCCATCCGCACCGGCCCCCGTGAACTCCAATGATTTCGGGGCCAACGTCGCAAGGAAGATCGGGATGTCCGCCGGCGGATGGTTGAGGCGGATCGCCTTCCCTTCTCCACCGGGCCGCGGCAAGGTGTGATACTTTCCGTCAAACGACAGTTTCTCGCCCCGAAAGGCCATGCGCAAAATCTCGACCGTTTCTTTCAGGCGACTCAACGGCGCTCGATATGGCACGCCGTGCAATCCTTCCACGACCTGCGGGCCGCTGACACCCAGGCCCAGGATAAACCGTCCATCGGAGATATCGTGCATCGAGAGCGCTGTCATAGCAGTCATCGACGGAACCCGGGCGCTGATCTGCATGATCCCGGTGCCAAGGCGAATCTTTTCCGTCTGTCCGGCAAGATACGCCAAGCACGTCACCGCATCATGTCCCCAAGCCTCCGCCGACCAGACCGTGTTAACGCCTAACTGTTCCGCTTTCTGAACATATTCGGTCAATTCCTTGATACCGGTGCGGCCATACGCACCGAGGGACACAGATGTTTTCATGGGATTGCTCCTTCGTGCATTCCGTCTTGATTTGTCGAAGGATATAGGCCGAATTCCAAGCATGGGGAATTGAATTCACGACACCGCAAACGACATTCTTCCCCATGGAATGGACAGACATGAAAATCGGCGAAGCACTGCAATACTCGGCTGACAAATGGCCGGAGAGCGACTTCGTTGTCGGCATGGGTGAGCGCATCACCTATGCGGAATTCAACGGGAGGGTCGATTGCTTGGCGACCGGCCTGATGGGCCTTGGCATAGTGCGTGGCGATCATGTCGCCTGTTGGCTCACCAACGGCCCCGATTGGATTATGACGTGGCTCGCATGTTGCCGTCTCGGCGCGACAGTCGTCTCAATCAATACGCGGTACAAGACCCAGGAAGTCGAATTCATTCTGCGGCAGTCGGACGCCAAACTCTTGGTGGCAATGCCGAGCTATTGGGAAATTGACTATCTCTCGATGATTTCCGAATTGGTGCCCGGTTACGAAACGTCGACGCCCGGCAACCTCAAATGCGACAGTCTTCCAGAACTCCGGGGCGTCGTCCTGTGGCAAGATGAATCCCATCTGGGGACGATTTCGCTACATACCCTGCAAGCGAACGATGCGGATCGCGCGGCACTTGATGCGGCGGCGGCGACATTGGAGACTGAGGACCCGGTTGTGATCATCTACACCTCCGGCACCACTGGCGTGCCTAAGGGTGCCATGCATTGCCATCGCGTCCTGTTGGAAGGCCGCGACATCGCCAAGGCCCTGCATATGGAGGCGGGCGATAACGTGCTCTGCCATTTGCCGCTCTATCACGTCGCCGGCAGCGTCGCGACAGTGATGCCCGCCATGCAACATGGCGCGACCATCGTCACCATGGAACAATGGGAGCCTGCCGCCGCCATCGATCTGATCGAGCGCGAACGCGTCAATATCATGGGCGGTATCCCAACCCATTTCATCGACATGCTTGGCGTGCCTGGTGTCGAGCAACGTGACACTCATTGCCTGAAATCGGCCTGGATTGGCGGCGCGCCGGTCACGCCGAAATTAGCGCGGGCCGCAAAAGATATTCTTAAGTTCGATGCTCTGCAGGCAGTTTACGGTCTGACAGAAACGATGGGCGGCACGACACTAAGCGAGTTCGAAGCCCCCATCGAAGTAACCTGCGAGAACAAAGGCAAGCCGATCGGCAGCTTCGAGGTAAAGGTCGTCCGAAACGAATCCGGAGAGCCCGCCGACATCGATGAAGACGGTGAAATCTGGGTGCGCGGCTATACCGTCATGCTGGGTTACTACAAAAACGAGGAAGCGACCCGCGAGGCCATCACACCCGAAGGATGGTTCCGAACAGGCGATCTTGGTCATTACGACAAAGACGGTTATTTGAAGATTACAGGACGCGCGAAAGAGATGTTCATCGTTGGTGGCAGCAATGCCTATCCAGCGGAGATCGAGCGTTACCTGGAAACCCATCCGAAGGTCGGCCAAGCAGTCGTCTGCGGAGCATCGCACGAGCGGTTAGGCGAAGTCTGTTTCGCTTTCGTCATGCCCAAAGCAGGCGAACAGCTCACCGAGGGGGACATTGTAGAATATTGCCGCGGTCAAATCGCCGACTATAAGGTCCCTCGCCACGTCGACATCGTCGAAGATTTCCCCCGCACGACCACTAATAAAATCCAGCGGTTCATCCTGCAAAAAGAAATCGCAGATCGGTTCTCCGGATGATCTATCAGCATCGGATCGTTATCGCCCGGAGCGGCAAACTCGAGAAACGCCACGTCGAATTTCAGGCGCATACGATGAACGCCCTCGACGAAGCGGGCTCTGTTCTCATCGGCGCCTGGGAAGTCTATATCGGCAATGAGACCGGCAGTGCCGTCTGGCAACTACGCCAATTCGAGAGCATGGCCGCCTGGGAAATCCACCAAAATAAGGTACGCGCGGATGCGGCCCTCTCCGCCGCGCGACAACAGAACCTTTATCCGCATTTGGACGAGATCAACACATCGATTCTACGGCTCGCTGACGTGTCACCGCCCCTGGCGACTGAATGGCCCGCCATCGACGACGTTCGGGGACAAGCGCGTGGTTACATCGAACAGCGTACAATACGGTTTCGCGTCGGTGGCTCTTTAGAGCATCACGCATTCTACCGCGAGAATGTCATGCCGGCGCTGGATAGAGACGGCGCACGTTTAATTGGATTGTTCGACACGATCATCGGCGACGGCACGACCAACGGCAAATCTATGCAAAGTGTGGAATTGCGCCATTTTTCCGACCTTACCGCATGGCAGGTTTGGCGCGAGGCGCAAGACGACGATCCCGTGCTTTCCAAACTCATCAAGCAGGACTGGATGCCCTATGTTTTGGAAATGCACAGCATCCTGATGCGGCCGCTCGACTACAGCCGCATTCGGTGACAGAAACGTCTGCCTAGTACTGGATACGTGTCGTCGCCGCGCCGTCGACCACTAGGTTCACACCGCTGATATAACTGGCGGCAGGGCTGGCGAGGAATACCGCGCCGTTGGCAACTTCTTCCGGAGTGCAAAAACGGCCCATGGGATTGCGTTTGATCGCCATCGCGAAGCGATCGGGGTCTTCAGTTTTGTTGCGCTCCCACACCCCGCCTTCGAAATAGACCGCGCCTGGCGACACTGAATTCGCGCGAATACCTTTGGCTGCGAAATTGGTACTGATCCCGGACATGTAACTAATCAGCGCTGCCTTCACACCACTATAGGCGCGCACACCACCTGACACATTCACTGCCGCCGTGCTGGAGATCGAAACAATCGATCCACACTCGGATTTCTCAAGATAGGGCATCGCACTTTCAACGGCCCGCACGGTGCCTAGAATGTCGACATCGAGACCGCGTTGCCACGCCTCTTCATCCGCACCCACGACCAAAGAACTCGCGTTCGCGACCAGAATATCGACCCCACCCAAGGTCTCTGCGGTCGCTTTCATCCAAGCTCGGAATGCGCCATCGTCGGTTACATCCGCCATCCCCCCGATAACTTGGGTATCGCCCCCAGAAAGAGCGTTCACCGCGTCCGTAACGTCTGCTTCATTTCGAGCACAAAATCCGACGTGGCAGCCTTCCGAGACAAGTAGGTCGACAATACGCCGTCCGATGCCTTTCGAGCCGCCGGTCACGATGGCGCTTTTACCGCTGAGACCCAAGTCCATGGTATTTCTCCCCTATCCGATTTTCTTGATTACGCGACTTAACGCGGCAGATCGGTAGTGCCCATCAGGTATTCGTCGATGGAGCGCGCGCATTGACGACCTTCGCGGATCGCCCAAACGACCAGCGATTGGCCGCGCCGCATATCACCAGCGGCAAAGACCTTATCCACCGATGTCCGGTACTCCTCCGTGTTCGCGTCGACATTGCCGCGCGGGTCGAGTTTTAAACCGAGCGTCTCGACCATGCCTTCCTGCACCGGATGCACGAACCCCATGGCGAGAAGCACCAAATCAGCCTTCAATTCGAACTCAGAGCCGTTGACTTCATGCATCTCCATGCGGCCGTCCTCGCCTGTCGCCCACTCGAGACGAATACCGTTCAGTGCCGTCACTTTACTGTTGGTTCCGGAGAACGTCTTCGTGCCCAGGGACCAATCGCGCTCACAGCCTTCTTCGTGGGAACTGGAGGTGCGCAGCTTCATCGGCCAATCGGGCCAGATCAGCGCCTTGTTTTCGCGCTCCGGCGGTTGCGGCAGTAATTCCAACTGGGTAACGGATTTGGCACCGTGACGGATTGAAGTGCCAACACAATCCGAGCCCGTATCACCGCCACCGATGACGACGACATGCTTGTCCGTCGCCATGATCGACACATCGTCCGGCACGTCCACGCCCGCATTCCGGTCGTTTTGCTGGGAGAGAAATTCCATTGCAAAGTGGACACCGTCGAACTCACGACCCGGCACCGGTAAATCACGGGGCTTCTCGGCGCCACCACACAGAGCTACCGCGTCAAAATCAGTCATCAGCGTTTCAATTTCGACATTCACACCGACATGGCTGTTGGAGCGGAATTCGACCCCTTCGGTCTGCATTTGCGCCATTCGCCGGTCGATCAGGTGCTTCTCCATTTTAAAGTCGGGAATACCGATCCGCATAAGTCCGCCGATCCGCTCGCTCTTCTCGAAGACGACGACTTTATGACCCGCTCGTGCAAGCTGTTGCGCGCAGGCGAGGCCGGCAGGGCCGGAGCCGATAACGGCTACGCGCTTATCCGTATGACGGGCGGGCGGCAGTGGCCTAATCCAACCTTCTTCCCAACCGCGATCGACAATCGAGCATTCAATAGTTTTAATCGTCACCGGCGCATCGTCGATGTTCAATGTACAGGCCGCCTCGCATGGAGCGGGGCAAATGCGGCCCGTGAATTCCGGGAAATTATTGGTGGAGTGGAGCGTATCCAGGGCTTCCCGCCATTTGTTGCGATAGACCAGATCGTTCCATTCCGGAATAATATTGTTCACCGGGCAGCCCTGATGACAATACGGAATGCCGCAATCCATGCAGCGCGCACCTTGTTCGGAAGCTTTTTCCGAAGATAACGGGATCACGAATTCCTTGTAGTGATTAACGCGCTCCTCGACCGGGGCATAGCGCCGGTCGTCTCGCTCGATCTCGAGAAATCCAGTCGGGTTACCCATGATTTATTCTCCGCCCGCAGCAGCCGCGCTGCGCTCTTCCAATTCGGCCTTGG
>CAXAGK010000063.1:0-12168 GCA_963968305.1 uncultured Rickettsiales bacterium
GGCCAATGGTTCTTCTCGCCCACCGCTGAGGTCAATCGCCAATCCGACTGCCAGAGGGCCGAGGAAGCCGAAAGTAAAACCGATAATACCGAAAAGCGCCAAAGCCGCCGCTCTGGTCTCTCCGGTTGAAGCTGTGACAACACCGCCTGCGATGGCGCCAACATCGCCATGACTCGTAACGCCATGAAGCAACAGCATTACAAGGACCAGCAAATAAGGTCCCGCCACCTGCCAACCGAGCACGCCGCAAACCAAGACCGATGCAAGTGATACCGCGAAGATGCCTTTTCTGCGTCCCCACCGCACACCGGCCTCCGCGAACGCGAGATTGAGCGGCACGGCCACAAGTACCGACAGGCCCGCGACAACGGTCGGATCCCAATTCTGCGCCGTCGCGTCATTTGCAAGATCAGGATAGGTACCAACCAGACGCGGACCGCGAACACTTCCCAAAGGTTTCCCGCGTAGGCGACGACATAGCGGACAATCTCCCTATCTCCGAGTGCGGCCGCAAAATACGGGAACAATCTGCACGAACGTAGCTCGCTTCCCGCCAACGGAGAGCCAATCAGCCACAATACGAGGATCGACAATAGCGAACCGCCGCCCGCTGCGAGAAACGCGGCCTCCCACCCAAACGCTCCGGACAGAAACCCCGCAGCAAGAAAGGAACAGCCGCTGCCGACGGCGAATGCACCGGTATAGCTCGCGCTCACCCGCGCCTGAGCGTCGCCCGTCAAACTGTCCGCAAGCAATTTCATACCGACGATATGTATGCCCGCAAAGCCGGCACCGGCGATAAACCGCAGCGCCAGCCCCCACCAAAAATCATCCGCGAACAGCGCGACCGTGACGGAAGCGGCGGCACTAATTAGGGCCACGATCACATATACGATTCTCCCGTCCATCCGGCTCGCAGCGCCTATCAGAAACGGTAAGGCGAGTGCGTAACCCACGAAGTAAATTCCTCCAAGCCAACCGATTTTCGACGCGGTCAATTGCCATTCATCTGCCAGTTCGACGGTGAGAGCAGGAACCGCCATAATCGGCAATTGCCCGAGGATAAGACCGATGGATAGCGCAGCAGCCACCAGCAACGGTGGCCGGGTTTTCACTTTTTCATTCTTCCTGGAAGCATGCTTTCCACTCCATTACTTGCGATGGAACGCCGCCGTCAGACCATCCGGGCATAGACCGCGAACACTCCGATCAACGCTCCGGCCATCGCGATAACCGCGCCATAGGCTAATCGGTTGAGGCGCAGACACCAAGCCAGTCCCGCCAAGATGGAACGCGTCCACGGCGCTTCGATTGGCTTTCGGAAGAAGATCACACCAGCGACGAAAGACGGCACCGAGCATATGATGAACCCCACGCTATAGGAATCCGTGATCGCAAGCAGACCTCCATAAAACGCCGGATAGATCATCATCGCGACGCTGGTAAAGGCGAGCACGCTGCCGGTCACACCACCGACCATATCGGAGGGTGCAAGCCGCGCGGTCTCCGCCAGCAATATTCCGTGCCAGCTCAACGCCGTAATGTTGTAGAGAATCGCCACTGCGAGAATAAGCGAATAGCTCCAGCGAATATCGTAAAATCCCGTCAGTATCGCCGCCACCCCACCAAAGATACCAATGCCGCCGAGGACGAAGCGCGCGGAAGTAAAAGTGCTGCCGAGATAGCCCCAGAATATTCGTGCGCCGATTGCCGTCACCGCCGCGATCGCGAATGTGGATCCCGCATCTGCTTCGCTGTAATCCAGCCCGTCGATCATGAACAGAATGATGAATCCCGAAAAAATTGCTTGCAGCCCACCGAACGCGAACGCGCCCAAGGACAGATCGCGCAATTGCGGGTTCGATATGACCAATTTCATCGTATCCGAGACACCGGAAAAGGAGAACTTTACGTCCGGTTGGCGGTCGGCATCGAAATGCGCCCTGATTGGCTGTAGGGCGAGGACGACGCAATAGACCAGCAATCCCGCGACGAAGGCGGTGCCGTAAGCATCAAGGTGAATGGGCGTACGAAACACCGCGCTGTAGACGCTGATGCTCAAGAGAAAGGGAATCAACAAGCCGCCGATCAAACTGCCGACCGGCACCCCAGTCTGCTTGATCGAAAACACCACCGGTGCAATGCGAGGTGGGCAAACCCGCGCCAGGATATGCGAGCTCGCCGGTGTGGAGACGGCCGCCATCCCGAGCAAGATCGCCCCCAACGGGTAGAGCCAAAGCACCCCTGTCGAGACCACGAATAGGCTACCGCCCATCAAGATCAGACACCATTGGCTGATCCGCAACGCACCATATCGCAAAATGAATCCGCCACAGCCCATGGCGCCGATAATCGCCGCGATGTTCTGCAGGAACAGATAGAACCCGAGCCAGGCGCGGGAGATGCCAAAATCCTCCGCGAGCCTATCAGCCAGAATCGGCATGGCTATCTGACAGACATAGGAAAATGCTTGCTGCAACATCATCGCGACGGTCGCTATGGTGAGGATGACGCGCCAATCGAATTTCTCGAGGTTCATCAGAACCTGATTTGGTCATAAATCTGAATATTCACCTCAACCAACATGCCCGGTGCGATCTTCTCGGGTGGATCGAGGATTTTCATGCGCACGGGAATACGTTGAGTTTGTTTGCGCGACCTCCCGTTCCCCGTTGCTTGACCTCCAGCCATCTGCGCTGTCGTCACGCTGCCGATAAACGTCACGACACCGTCGAATTCTTGGAACGGATAGGGGTACGCGTCGATATCGATAATCACTCGTTGGCCGAGTTCCAGATGCCGGAGTTGCGACTCGTCGACATTGGCCTCGATCCACAAAGAGTTTTCGTCATGAAGCAGAATCATCCGTTCCGCCTCCTCGACATGCTCGCCCTTGTATTTATAAACGCTATCAATGATGCCGTTTATCGGGCTTTTGACAAAATGATAGGTTAATTTTGATACTTCTTGGTTAATTAGTGTTCTTATTTTAGATATGTTTAAATTTCTAATATTTTTTTCAGCAATTAATACATCAATTTTTGACTTTGACGATTTTACTTCTTCAAGCTCTAACTCCGCCACTTTGATATTGGCCGCCGAATTCTCCACTTCTGCTTCAATCAATAAAACTTTACTTTGTTCTTCCTCAAAACTCTTCTTTGATGTCAATTTCTTCTCGAATAGAATTTTTGCCCGCGCAAAGTTCTTTCTCGTCAGTTCGAAACGATTGCGTATCGTGGCATGTTCGACTTTCCGCGCTTTAATCGTCTCGCGTTTAGTCGCGAGGCGAGAGTTCACATCGCGCTCAAACGCGATCATCTCCGCTTCAATTTTCGTGCGCTGCCCTTCCTCGCGGATTAGATCCGCTTCCAAGGCTTTGATCTTTAATTGCTGAACTTCGGATTTCAGCGCGACCAGCAGATCGCCTTGCTTCACTCGGTCGCCTTCCTTGACGTAGACCTTTTCGATCTCGCCATCGATACGGGAGGAGAGCGTCGTCAGTTCGGCTTCGATCCGAGCATCGTATTCGTAGACATGGGTCAACCAATAGAAAACTTCATAAGAAATGAGCGACGTCACGCTTATGCCGGCGACGACGGCGAGTTTCTTCAGAACCGATTTACTTTTTTCGTTGAGCGGCATTCCGCAAGGATCACTTTCTTGGCGTTGGGTCGGTTAGCTATCTAACGCGCGTCCGCCCGTCAGCAATCTTTTCAGAGGCGAAGTGCAAGCGGCCGACTCAGCGGTCCTTCTTGGCGTATGGATTCCGCCCTTTACGCATCTGCAAACGAAGCGGCACGCCCGGCAGACCGAAATCTTCCCGCAATCCATTCTCTAAATACCGGAGATAAGCATCCGATAATTCCGTCGGCTGCGAGATCCAGAGTGCGAATGTCGGCGGCCGGGTCTTAATCTGCGTCATATAGCGAATACGAATGCGCCGTCCGCGCGCCAGCGGTGGCGGGTGGGCTTCCGTCATCGCGGCGAGCCAATCGTTCAACGGCGATGTCGCAACGCGCTTGTTCCAGATGTCGTAGACATCGAACACCGCGTCGAGAAGTTTGTCTAAATTCCGCCGGTGCAGTGCGGAGATATGGACAACGGGTACACCTTTCACCTGTGGCAACGACTTTTCCAGGCGATCCCGCAAGCGCTGGGTGGCATTTGCCTGATTGCCGACGATGTCCCACTTATTGGCCGCGATAACCAGTGCGCGACCTTCGTCGATCACCCGACGGGCGATGGTCAGGTCTTGGCGCTCCAACATCGCCTCACTGTCCAGGACCAGGACGACGACTTGAGCGAAGCGGATGGCCCGCGTCGTATCACCGGCCGACAGTTTCTCAAGCTTATGGTCTACGCGCGCGCGACGCCTGAGACCGGCGGTGTCGACTAAGCGCAGTGCCTTGCCTTGATATTCCCAATCGATGGAAATCGCATCCCGTGTGATGCCCGATTCCGGACCGGTCAACAGCCGGTCTTCGCCGATCAGGCGATTGACGAGCGTTGATTTCCCGACATTCGGCCGACCGACGATGGCTAATTGCAGAGGCGCATTTTCCGCCGCTTCATCGCGATCGGCATAGCCCGGTATCGCCTCCGCGGCGGCCAGCAGTGATTCGAACAGCTCCGCCATCCCCTCACCGTGTTCGGCTGAAATGGCGACCGGCTCACCGAGGCCGAGTTCGAAAGCTTCGTATAGGCCGTCCTGGCCCGACCGCCCCTCGCATTTATTAGCGGCGAGGACCGTCTTGGCACCAACGCGGCGGATGTCCTCTGCGAAATGGCGATCCATAGGTGTCACACCAGCGCGCGCGTCGATCATGATCAGAACGACATCGGCTTCCTCAACCGCGACTTCTGTTTGCTGCCGCATCCGCCCTTCAAGGCTGTCGTCGGATATCTCTTCAAGCCCGGCGGTATCGATCACCCGGAACTTCAAATCTCCGATCCGGCCTTCGCCCTCACGCCGGTCTCGGGTCACACCAGGCATATCATCGACAAGCGCCAGCCGCCGTCCAACCAGACGATTGAACAAGGTCGATTTTCCGACATTGGGCCGGCCCACGATGGCAACGGTAAAGCTCATGTTATTCCCAACCGGTCATTTCCCCGGTCCGATGTGTCGAATGCTAACGATAAACGATTAAATCAGCGTCGTCCGATAGAAAGAAAATACTGCCACCGGCAACCACCGGCGGTACCGAAAGCGGATCCGAGAGTTCCAATTTACTGAGAAATTTTCCGGTATAGGGCGAAATACTGAGTACTTCCCCGAAATTACTGACGACCATCAATCGGTCGCTGGCCAAAACGGGGCCGAACCACTTAATCAGCCCTTCCTTATCTTCCGGATCGTCATAGCGTGGTAATGGTTGAATCCAGCGGACCCGCCCACCTAGGCGCGTGAGACAATACAAATCGCCTTGATTGCTCACGACGTAGATGAAGTTGCCTACAACCCACGGCGTCTCCGATCCGCCGATCGATCGCTCCCATATCCGAGAGCCGGTGCGCAGGTCAATCGCGACAAGCCGGCCTGAATGACTGACGGCATAAACCACGCCACGATCAACGACGGGGTGACCGCGAATATGCGCCACCGACGCCAGCGTGTCGGTCTTGCGGACCGAGGCCAAACTATCGCTCCAAACGACACGGCCGTTATTGATCCGAAGCGCCACGAGTTCCCCAGAAGAATACGGGACGATCACCGTGCTGCCGATCAGCGCTGGGCTCGCGCCTCCGAGCAGGCCCGCGGATTCGGAAACGCCAGAATGTGTCCACAGTTTCTTGCCGGTTTCCACATCGAAGGCGACGGTCTGATTGTCGATTGTCACCACGAAGACGCGTCCATTGCCGACCGTCGGTCCGGACCGGCTCGGCCCCGGCAATCCACCACGCCATAGCTCGGTACCGTTATCCGCACGCACGGCAATGAGCTGGCCGAATCCCGTCGACATAAAAACTCGACCACCCTCATAAGCAATACCGCCGCCAAACGTTTCTTCGTCTTCCTCGGGAACCTCAGGGTTAAACGTCCAAATTCGCTTGCCCGTGGTGATTTCAAATGAAGAAATTTCAAACTCCGCATCCATGGCGAAGACAAATCCATCGGCAACAATAGGCCGTGCGACCAACCGCCGCTCGTCGCTGGAGCCTTCTCCAATGCTTTGCTCCCAGACTTCGCGAACGTCGAGGGAAATCTTGAGATGATGCATTGCGTGAACGGCATTGCCGCCCGCTTGCGCCCAATTCACATTGTCCACCGGCGTCGGCAATAAGACCCGCAAATCCGACACGCGCGGGTCAGGTTCGAGATCAGGCTCGTTGATCATGACCGGAATGCGCTGTCCAGGCAGCGGCACTTCATTCCGCCCGATGATGTCGTCCATCCAACCCTTAATTCCGCAACCGGAAAGCAGGACGATCAGCGGTACCACCAGCACTAGATTGCAGGCCCGGCTCGCACCCGCCTTTTTTTGGCTCACGACCGCATTCACGGCTCAACCGCCAAGAATTTGCAGTATTTCCGTTGCCCGCGCCCGCGCACCCGGCGGCGCTAACAAATCGTCGGCCAATTTTTGGAACTCGGTCTTGGCCAATTCCCGGTCTCCAACGCGCAATGCCAAGGCACCCGACAACTCGCGCGCGGAATGCCGCCACACACCATCCTCAGCGAGTAAGGGTGTGAGCCCCGCCAGCAACTGTTCGGGTTCGCCGTTGTCGATCGTATGCATGATTGTCAGCAGAGACGCGAGATCGCGGTAGAGCGTGTCGACGCCAGAATCTGCGGCAATCTCTTCAAATGTCTGAATGGCCGCCGCGACCTCTCCAGCTTCCTTTTGCGCGTCGGCGGTGCGGAAACGGGCAAACAAGGCATAGCCGTCTTGCGCTTCGCTCGACAGCACTCGGAAGGCCGAAGCCGCCTCCTCTTGCTTGCCATCGGTCGCCAGCGCAATCGCCGCCGCAAAGCGGTCGCTGTCTTCCTGCTGGCGCTGAGCATTGTACTCGCGCCATCCAACGGATGCTGCCGTCCCGAGCACAAGAGCCACCGCGGCGGCAATGACATATGCACCGTATTCCTTCCAGAATTTATTAAATCGGTCGCGACGGACTTCTTCGTCGACCTCTTGGAAGATGTCGCCCACACTTGGTCACTCCTGCTCACATGAAACCGCTAAATTCGGGCTCGGCGCATAATCTACCGATCCCCTGATGGGCTGGCAAATGCAAGTCACCCATTCCACGCCAATTTCTAGGCGCTTGAACCTGTTTCTTCAATGCGTAACAATGTCAAACACTGCATGAATTGAAGTTAATTCTTCTATTTTACGGCATCCATGTAGTTTATGACTTAGTTCGTAACAAGGAACGGCGAAAAGTATGGAGGAGACGCTGGAGCCACGACGGAAGAGCCGAATGGATAGAGGCCTCCTATTTGGTATCGTTGTGTTGACCCTTTCGGCATGCGGGACAGGCTCTTTTCTCGTTCTTTCCGGCTCGATGGCGAACTTCATACAAACCGACAAACTACCCACGGATTACGTCGCGGAATGGGCTTCCGGCAAGGAATGCCGTTCCTTGGCCGCGATGAAGGACGGCGGCCCGCTATGCCGCAAGTCGTTCGATCCACCGCGCGTTTACGAAAAACCGATCTATTGCTATCGCACTCTGGGCCGGATCACCTGCTACGACGAACCCGATCCGTATCGCACCAGCCTCCAAAGAGTACGCCAATGATCGAACACAGATCGACAAGCATGGAGGAGAGATAACGTTGAGCGATCCGGTCCATCTTGCCGATTATCGCCGCGCCAAAGGCGGCGTCTATTTCGACCGTCACGAATTACGCCGATTACTGGATGTCTATAGCCGCCGCGTGATGACGGGCGAATGGAAAGACTACGCGATTGACCATCAAAGCGGTCGGGCTATTTTTTCGATTTTCCGGCATACGTTCGATTCGCCGCTTTTCGCCATCGCCAAACGACGCGAAGGTAAACGCTGCGCCTATCAAGTCTTTTGCGGCCCACAGAAAATCAAACAAGGCTCGACCATCGAAGACGCTCTCTCGATCTTCGACAAGGACTTACGCGAAATACCCAGCTCTCGCCGCCCGCGCTGAGGAATTGCCGAAGTCTGTTGACACCGAATGTATTGGCTCTTGCACGATGTTCTTTTTTTGTTCTATTTTAACCTCTTTCGGTATCCTCCGAATGTCGATCACCCGAAAGCCGGACGATGGGTCAACACAAACGCCGATATATCGAAGCCGAGGATGCACGGCGTCATGCGACCCGGCTCGGCGAGATTGTAGAAGCCCATGTTGACGTCTTTTGCTGGTGCAACCGATGCGGGCACAACGCAATAATTTCCTCCCCCCGCCTCGCAGCCGAACTGGGCCCAGCCTTCCCGGTTCCGGAGATCGGCGGCAAGATGCGATGCTCCGGCTGCGGCTCGAAAGATGTCGCGGCGCGCCCCGATTGGCCCTCGCTTGGCCAGGTTGCACGGCACGGCTGAAACCGACGCTTGCCGAGCGCCGCTTCATTGAAGCTACGTATTACGGCCGGTTACATCAATGCTGGGAATCGACCCCCGAGTCGCATCATAGATTCCAGATACTTAGCAACATCCCACCGTCGAGGACCGTGACACCCCCCACTCAACCGAAGGAATCGCGCGCCAATTTCGAGTCAAAAAAACAACGGTGTTACAGTCCGAAGACAGCTGAATTTAAGCTCCCAGCTCGAACCGCCGTTGACGATGCCTCGGACTCTCGCCATAAATGGAGCCGTCGCGATTGTGATAAACAATAAAACACGATTTAGCGGAGGTGGGGTCGCATAAGGCACAATATATTGTGTAAATTTATGCGGTTGCGCCAAAACAGGCTATAGTAAGCAGAATGGGGAATTTAACTATGGAATGGACAGAGGCACGCGTCGATAAGCTGAAGCGTCTTTGGGAAGACGGATTGAGCGCAAGCCAGATTGCCGATCATCTCGGGGACGTCACGCGAAATGCAGTCATCGGAAAGGCTCACCGGCTTGGATTGTCATCCCGCCCATCTCCCATTAAGCGCACCAACCATCCGATCACCAGCACGACAGAGAGAATGTGCCAATGGCCGATCGGTAATCCGCGTGAACCCAACTTTCATTTCTGCAGTAAGCAAGCCTCGCCCGACCGCCCATATTGTGCAGATCATTGCGCAATGGCCTATCGACGCAAAAGCGATAACGCTGCGTAACAAAATTAACGGAACTAAATTTATTGCAAATTCGGACTCCGGCACGCCGCAGCGAGTCTGTTACGGAATGAATTTTGTCAATCACCAATAAGTAGTTTCCTGGCTACTCTGCCGCGGCGGCAATCTCTGGCGGCATCTGATCGAGAGCGTATCGAATCGCGGCCCCTACGGATTGTCCCTGGTGCACATCTTCGCTTAAGTGTCGCCGCCAACGCCGCGCGCCAGGCATGCCCTGAAAAATCCCGACCATGTGGCGTGTTAGCGACCGCGGCGTTGTCCCTTCTTTGATTTCCTTCTCGATATAATCGATCATCCCGATGACGATATCCCGACGAGATATCGTCGGTCTGTTGTCCCCATAATAATCGCCGTCAACATGCGCCAAGAGATAGGGATTCTGATAGACCGCACGCCCTAGCATCACCCCGTCCACCTCCGAAAGATGTAAATCAATATCGACAGAAGATTGAAGCCCGCCATTCATAATCACCACCAACGACGGCTCGGCTTGTTTCAGACGATAAACGATATCATATCGCAATGGTGGAATTTCGCGATTTTGTTTTGGATTCAGCCCCCTCAACCATGCCTTCCGCGCATGCACAATATGCCGGACGGAGCCGGCTTCGCGTGTGACTCGGGCTAACGCCGATAAGCTTTCCCACTCATCTTGATTGTCGACCCCAATCCGCGATTTCACCGTTACCGGAATGTCGACCACACTTGCCATGGCCTCGATACACCGTGCCACACGATCGGGTTCCAACATCAGACAGGCGCCGAAACGTCCTGATTGCACACGGTCACTGGGACATCCAACATTCAAGTTAATTTCGTCATACCCACATTCCGCACCAATCCGCGCACAGACTGCCAAGGCGTCAGGGTCTGCCCCTCCCAGTTGAAGAGCAACCGGGTGTTCCGACTGGTCATAGGATAAAAGTCGCTCTCGATCGCCGCACAGAATCGCTTCCGTTGTGACCATTTCTGTATACAGCAAGGCACGGCGTGAGATTAGTCGCATCATATAACGACAATGGCGATCCGTCCAATCCATCATCGGTGCGACTGATACGCGATATGCAGGGGTTTCATTCATAACGCCTTAATAGCGCGCCAACATGCATCTCGCAAAGGGTCTCCATTGCGCCTATTACGGATATAGCTAAGCTCTCCCCCGCAACAGCTCAGCAAACAAATGAGGTTGAAGAATGAAGACGTCCATAAATTCGGTGATGATTGTGGGTCACGGCACGATGGGCCGCGGTATCGTTGAAACCTTCGCGAAGAACGGGTTCGAGACCTGCGTCCTCACGCGTGACCCTTCGCGTATAGACGATCTTCCAGAACATGCGACGGCGATTTCCGATCTACCGGACACCGCACCGGATCTCATCATAGAATCGATCCCCGAAGATATGGCGCTGAAACATGAGCTTTTTGCAAAATTGGAGAAAGCCTATGACGGCACTTCGATATTGGCGACCAATACGTCCGGGCTGCCGATAGACGAGGTCGCCGCCCCACTCGCGCACAAGGATAAATTCATAGCGATTCATTATATGCAGCCTGCTGAAGCCTTCCCGTTGGTCGAAGTATGCCGACTGAACGAGACCACTGATGACGTCATGGAAGCCACGGTGGAAGCCCTGGCGCGGTCAGGCAAGGAATCGATCATCCTACAAAAACCGGTCATTGGATTTCTCATCAATAGATTGCAACACGCGCTCCTGCACGAAGCTTATTGCATGATCGAGGAGGGCATCGTCTCCGCTGCGGATGTCGACAAGTTCGCACGGCGCGGTTTCGGCCCGCGCATGTGCGTGACCGGCCTTATCGAGCAAAAGGATATTAGCGGTATCGACGTCAATGCCGCGGCACAACGATCCATCGTGCCCGACCTAAATCATAGCGGCAAACCGTGCCAAATGGTGCAGGACATGGCCGCGCGCGGCGATATCGGAGTCAAATCAGGAAAGGGCTTCTACGACTGGGCCGAACGGGATGTCGATGCTTATCGGAAATTGGCGGCGGCGAAGCTCGATCGTCTCTGGATTGCGCTCTCTGACGAAGAATAACGCCGATCGGACCATTTAGTTTTAGGGGACGCACCGACTGGATTTGGATGAGACCGGCCGACAGGAGGGGAATTGTCATTACCAGTTGGACAAACGAAGCTGAAAAACAGTTCCGCTGCCCTATCCTTTTGCCAGCCGATGCGTCATTTGCGGGCACACGGGCGGCATCCCACGCAAGATTCTGAACTAATTTATTCTGACCCCTCGTTTGGATAGTGCCTCAGCCAAGGTGATCTGCTGCGGCGACATGCGCGCGACCAACTGCTGCTGTTGATTCTTTGCGGCGGTTTGCAGGTCCTGCTGTGACGTGAGACGGCTGATGACTGCGATCCAACAATATGCCTGCACTAAATCCTGCTCGATACCCTGACCGCTTTGATAAAGTCGTGCCAGTTGGAACATACAGGCATAACCGGAGCGATTTTTCGCATTCTGGGCGCCAATCAAATAGGCGTCGTGCGCCTCTTTTAAATTTCCTTGTTTGGCCTGCATACCGGCATAGAAGAAACAGCCGTTATCGTCGCCCTCGATGCACATCAGCAGCGATCACCCAGCGATTTCTCCATATATTTCTTGTACTTCGAATTCGCTTGCGCCGGTAACGCGACCGCGGACGCCAAGAGCAAAATGAAGATGAAATTTACTAGCTTGCGGTTCACCGGCACTACCCCTCGTTCAGGCCCTGGTTACCATTCAATCTGAACAAACACGCGGCGCACTTATTGCTTGCTTGTACTTTCCGCAGCACCCGCCCGTGGGATTCGCCACCTGAAAGCACGCGTAGATTGACATACTAAGCTGACAGGAAGTTGACGCGACCTTGCCATTTTTTCG
>CAXAGK010000064.1:0-12089 GCA_963968305.1 uncultured Rickettsiales bacterium
TGGGTGTTCCGTCTCGGCGCTTTATGGCGCGGTAAGCCGCGCTGTTTGGTCGGGGGTGGCCGATGGCAAAAGCCGATTATTACGAATCGCTGGGGGTTGAACGCGAAGCAAACGCGGACGACCTTAAAAAAGCGTATCGCACGGCGGCGATGAAGTATCATCCCGACCGTAATCCCGGCGACGCGGATGCGGAGACGAAATTCAAGGAAGTTAACGAAGCCTACGAGATTCTGAAAGACGATCAGAAGCGCGCCGCGTATGATCGATATGGGCATGCGGCATTCGAGAACGGCGGGGCTGGTGGTCCAGGTGGCGGTCCCACCGGATTCGATTTTGCAGCCGGGTTTTCCGATATTTTTGACGAGATGTTTGGCGCTTCCGGCAGTGCGCGGCGCGGCGGACGCAACGCGTCTTCGCGCGGTGGCGATCTCAGATACAATCTGGAAATTTCGCTGGAAGATGCCTTTCAAGGACGTCAGGTCGAAGTCCACGTGCCATCGACCGCAAGCTGCGAATCTTGTGAAGGTTCCGGTGCTAAGGACGGCGCGCAGCCAAAATCATGTCCGACTTGCCAGGGAATGGGCAAGGTCCGGGCGCAGCAGGGCTTCTTCACCATCGAACGCACCTGTGCGACGTGCCATGGTCAAGGCCAGGTCATTGAGGATCCCTGCCGCGAATGCGGCGGTGCTGGCCGGACTCGGAAAGAGAAAAAACTCTCCGTCAATGTTCCGCCCGGAGTCGACGATGGGACGCGGATCCGACTGTCGGGTGAAGGGGAAGCCGGATTGCGGGGCGGCCCGCCGGGCGACCTGTATATTTTCCTGACGATCTCCGAACATGTGTTTTTCCAACGTGACGGCGCGGATATTTATTGTCGAGTGCCAATCCCGATGATGATTGCTTCGCTGGGCGGTGCGATTGAGGTGCCTGCGATCGACGGCTCCCGAGCAAAAGTGAATATTCCGGAAGGCACCCAGTCCGGCCAACAGTTCCGCCTGCGCGGAAAGGGTATGTCGGTGCTGCAGTCAAAATCGCGCGGCGACATGTATATCGATGCTCAGGTGGAGACGCCGGTCAAATTGACTAAGAAGCAAAAAGAACTGCTCCGCGAATTCGATAATTCGGGTGGCTCCGAAGTGCATAGTCCTCGGTCGGAAGGTTTCTTCTCCAAGGTTAAGGAATTTTGGGAAGACCTGACCGAATAACAGCTTACGCGCCTATGCGTTTACAAATTCGATGAGACAGCTGATTATCCTCCCCGAAAGGAATTTGGGGAGAACGGGCGATGGCGAACGATCTTAGAATTGGCATACTCGGCGGCGCTGGCCGCATGGGTCAGATGAATATCCGCCAGGTCGCCATGACTGATGGATGCGTCGTCGCGGGTGCCACCGCGCGGCCTGGTAGCAATGCAGTCGGTCAGGATGCTGGCGAGCTCGCGGGGATCGGCACACTCGGTGTGAATGTAACCGATGACGCAGCAGAGATGATCGCCGGTGTCGATGTCGTGATTGATTTCACTCTCCCCGATGTTGCGGTGAAGGCTGCCCGCTTGGCGGCGCAGGCAGGAGCCGCGATGGTGGCGGGTACGACTGGGCTCTCTCCCGAACAAGAAGAAGAAATCATCAAGGCGGCGCGGCATGTGCCGGTGATCCGCGCGGCCAATACCAGCGTTGGCGTGACCTTACTGGCGGCCTTGGCCGAGCAAGCGGCCCGGATGCTAGGAATTGACTACGACATCGAAGTTCTCGAGATGCATCACCGGCATAAGATTGATGCGCCGTCTGGCACCGCATTAGCGCTAGGCGAGGCGCTGGCCAAAGGGCGGGGTGTCAACTTGGGCGATGTCAAACAAGCCGTGCGTGAAGGGCATACCGGTGCCAGGAAAGCGGGCGATATTGGTTTTGCGACACTGCGCGGCGGTGATGTTGCGGGCGAGCACGAGATTATTTTTGCCGCCGACGGGGAACGTGTCACCCTTGGCCACAAAGCGTCTAGTCGTCAAGTCTTCGCTGTCGGCGCGGTCAGAGCGGCATTGTGGACCCGCGTACAACCGCCGGGTCTATACAATATGCGGCATGTTCTGGGATTTGAAGATTAGAGCCTAAGTTGGGGCGCCGCCGGGTGGTGTGGTCCGCCTGAGATGCAGCGCGTTACGCAATGCATTCGCCATTTCCAGTCGCTCTTCCGGCGTTAGAAATTTACCAATGGTCAGCCGTCGGCCATGACTGGCGACGGTCAACTGGCTGTGATGTTCCGGCGGATTGTCCATATGGACTTGCAGCCAAGTCGGCTCGAAGCGCCAATTCTTCTCTGATCCCGAAGGGTCGATCTTCTGCACGTCGAAGCTGGTGTCGCTCAATCGGACGCGCTCATGTCTCCGGGCCGAGCGGTAGTTCAGCCGGAACATTACGTTGAGAAGTAAGAATTCGACACCGCAAAATCCGATCACCGGCCAAGCACCCATTAGGGCGAAGAGGATTCCGATGCTCAGCATCATGCAGGCAACGGCTGCCATTAGCAGGCGAAACCCAGACCGACTGAGACTGCGGTAGGGATGCAGAACTGCATCGAAAAATATACGCCCGGTGGATCGGGTATTTTGGGTTTCGTCGGCGCTCATGACAGGATCATAATGCAAAGTAATTTCGGTTGTCCACTGGCTATGCCGTGCGCTTGGCGGTGTGGGCTCGACCCGCTAGGCTCACAGTATGAAAAAAGCTGATATCGAAGAATTCTACCGCCGACTGCAGGAGCAATTGCCCGAACCGAAGGGCGAGCTCAACTATGTGAATCCATACACGCTGCTTGTCGCGGTCGTGCTTTCCGCGCAAGCGACGGATATCGGCGTCAACAAGGCAACCGGCCCGCTGTTTAAGGTCGTGACGACACCAGAGGAGATGGTGGCGCTCGGCGAAGCGAAACTCCGCAATTACATCAAGACGATCGGGCTCTTCAACGCCAAAGCCAAGAACACGATTGGCTTGAGTAAACTCCTCATAGAGAAGCACAGCAGCGAAGTACCGCGCGACCGCGATGCGCTGGAGGCGTTGCCCGGTGTAGGGCGCAAGACCGCGAATGTCGTCCTGAACATGGCCTTCGCCGAGCCGACCATCGCTGTCGACACGCATATATTTCGCATCGGCAATCGAACTGGATTGGCACCCGGAAAAACACCGTTGGCGGTTGAGAAAAAGCTCGAGAAATCGACGCCAAAACACTACAAGCTGCATGCGCATCACTGGCTGATTTTGCATGGCCGGTATGTCTGTAAAGCGCGAAAACCCGACTGTGTGGCTTGTGTGGTCACCGATCTGTGCCGCTTTAAGGGCAAGACCCTTTAGGCCGGATTATCCCCGTTCCGCGGTCAGATGCGCGCGCAGCATTTCACGGTAACAATCGCGCCGCGATTGTTGCGGAGCCCCCCGGCCTCGTAATTCAACGTAATCGACCGCGAGAACATCTTTATCGCGATAGAGGAAGACGTCTAGGATGCAGGCTTCGGCAAGGTATTGCCAGATTTCAGCACTTCCGTCGCGGCGCACGAACCCGGGCGACCCTAATAGGTCCGCAAGTTTGCCGGGACTTAGGCCCACCAGTTTCTTCGGATCGTCATCGATCTTCAGTGGGGGAGCTGCAGGTTTGGGAGTGGTGGCACGAGTTGTTGCGGGGATCTGCAACGCGACTTCCTCAAACCCTTTTTTCTTAGTCCCGTCGGATGTTGCAGGTGTGCCCAATTGCCGCGGTAACAAGTTCGTCCCGCAGGCCGACAGCAACACCGCAACGGAGAGGATCGCGAAAGTGTTAGCCGGCTGCATCCGACTTGCTGCTTTCCGTATCGTCGTTTGACGCCGCGCCATTTAGAAGTTCGACGTCGCCGGAAATTTCGCCGCCTCTTTCGATCTCTATCTCAGTGAACGCGACCTTACCAGTGACCCGGCCGGTCTTGCGAATGATCAAACGCTCACGGGCAATTAATTCACCCTCGAATTGGCCTTTGATCTCGGCAATGGCAATGTCGACCTTACCTTTGAAATAGCCGCTATCGGCAATCTCGATACGATGACTATCGTTCAAAGTTGCCTCGACCCGGCCTTCCACCACTAGGGTGTCGCAAGCGGTAATTTCGCCGGACAAGCAGATTTCCCGACCGACGATTAGACGTCTTCCGTCTCCTGGTCCGCCTGGCAGTCTTTCAGGCCGCGTGGGACCCGAAATATTAGCCACTCGTTTGCCCAAATCGTTTGGGAAGTGAGTAGACGATCTATCGTCAGACATTTTAGCTCCTGGGGAAAATTCCCAACGCGGTTGTAGATTACACGAACTCGCCGAGCTTCGTAGCGAAATTTACCGGTTGTGGCAATCGACCTGCTCTGATCATGCGGGAATGATCTCCTGGCGGCCCGGCAAACTTTGGAAGACATGCACCATGAACGCGGTTGCAATCACTGGTGTTAGGAAATTGACGATTGGAATAGTGAGTAAAAAGGTTAGCAATATGCCAGCGACCATGATTTTTCCACGGCTCTGTCGGCGCATGTTTAAGGCCGCCGCCGGTTCCATTCGCCGAAGCGCTACCAGCTCAAAAAATTCGCGGCTAATCAGGTAGCCGTTCAAAACGTAATACAGCACTAAATTCAGCGGCGGGATGAACATCAGGATCAAGTAAAACGGCAAACAGAGTAAATTAAGGCCAATTACCATCAACGCGAATCGGGCGGTGGACGCGACCACTTCGGAGACCGGCTGTGGGCGTGCCGGTGGCTCATTCGGGTAGTACCGGGCGTCCACGGCGGCGACGACATCTTCCAGGAAAAACCCGACGATGATCGTGGATACGCCTGGAAACAATACCGCAGAGACGATAAGCAAGCTCAATCCGACGACAAATCCAGCGATCCAATCCAAAACATCTTCCAACCATCCCCACAATGACAGACTGGAGAGGTCTACGGTGCTGGAGAAAATCCACCAAACGAGGACGTTCAATAAAATAAACACAACGGCCGAGCCGGCGACACCGATCAACAGAACGCGGCGGAGCACGGGGTCGCCCAATTGCGAGAGTGCTTTCGAAAGATAACCGAGCATCAGAAAACTCCAGGGAAGGCGGTCAGCTGAGATGTAGCCATCCCGGGCGGATGGTGCAAGAAGCCCAACTTGCCGGGCGTCCATCGAGCGCTATACTCCACGCGTCCCGCCCAGCCGGTCGGGAAAGATGTTGAAATACGAGGTGGTTGAAATGGCCGAATACGATCTGGTTGGGATCGGGAATGCGCTGGTGGATGTGCTGGCGACGGTGGACGATTCGTTTCTGGAAGGGCAGGCGCTCGATAAGGGGGCAATGACGCTGGTCGATACGGATCGCGCTGCCGCGATTTATGACAAGATGCCGCCGGCCCAAGAAGTCTCCGGCGGCTCTTGCGGCAATACAATGGCGGGCTTCGCATCGCTCGGCGGCAAAGGTGCCTTTATCGGCAAGGTGCGCGACGACCAGCTGGGGAACGTTTTTCGGCACGACATGCAGGCGATCGGCGTCGATTTTGCAACACCGGCGGCGAGCGATGGTCCCGCGACAGGCTCTTGTCTGGTGCTGATCACGCCTGATGCGCAGCGCACCATGTGCACCAATCTTGGTGCCGCCACTCATCTGGGGCCGGGTGACATCGACAAGAATGTTATTCAGGCAGCGAAAGTCGTCTATATGGAAGGCTATCTCTTCGATCCGCCGGAAGCCCAGGAAGCGTTCGTCGAAGCGGCCGATGCCGCCCATGACGCCGGGCGCAAGGTCGCGCTGACTCTTTCCGATCCGTTTTGTGTCGATCGACACCGGCATTCGTTTCAAATGCTGGTGCAGGATCACACCGATATTCTTTTCGGCAATGAGGAAGAGATCAAATCGCTTTATCAGGTCGACGATTTTGACAAAGCCCTCCAGCATGTGCGGGGCCATTGCGAGATCGCCTGCCTGACCCGCAGCAGCAAGGGCTCAGTGGTTCTCTCCGGTGAGGAGGTCCATATCATCGACCCGCGCCCTCTCGAAAAGGTTGTCGATACAACGGGTGCCGGTGATCAATACGCGGCTGGGTTTCTCTATGGATATACCCAAGGCATGGATCTGCGCCGGAATGGGGAAATCGCTACCCTGACCGCGACTGAGATCATCAGCCATGTCGGTGCGCGGCCCGAGGTAAACCTGGCCGAATTGGTCGCGCGCGAACTCGGCTAGGCGCGGTTGAGGCCGTCGTCGCGATGTCGAAATTCGGTGCCCGAATGACGGTATGGCGCGCGACGGGCGTCTATCGCGACCGTCGCGTTCTATCGCTTTTCTTTTTCGGTTTCTCAAGCGGACTGCCGCTAGCCTTGACGGGGGCCACCCTTGCGGCGTGGTTGACGCAAGCGGGAACGGCGCTCGCGACCATCGGCTTCGCGGCCTTGGTTGGCTTTGCCTATAATCTAAAGTTTGTCTGGTCACCTATCGTGGATCGGGTGCCGCTGCCGTTTCTGACCCGTTGGCTCGGCTTGCGCCGCAGCTGGATGCTATGCTCGCAATTTCTACTGATCGTGGCGATTCTCGGTATGGCGGGAACCGACCCGAGCGCGCCTGGCGGGTTATGGTGGACCGTATTCTGGGCCGTGATGGTGGCGTTTGCCTCCGCCACGCAAGACATTGTGATTGACGCCTATCGCACGGAAATTCTTGAGCCGGCGAAACTTGGTGCCGGGGCCGCAACCCTGACGTTCGGCTATCGCATTGCGATGTTGGTCTCCGGCGGCGGTGCGCTCATTGTGGCCGGCTTTGCAGGTTGGGGGTGGGCGTATTCGGCTATGGCCACTCTCGTGCTCGTCGGCGTCGCGACCGTACTCGTCAATCCCGAACCTGCCATGACCGCTGCGTATTCAGATGAGGAGACGGATCGAACTTCCGCCCGCTGGCAGACATGGTTTAGCAAATCAGTGATCGAGCCGTTTCGCGAATTCGCGTCGCGGACCTATTGGCCGGTCATTTTGTTATTCGTGTTGATGTTTAAATCCGGCGACGCCCTCATTGGCCACATGGCGATGACCTTTTACCTCCAGACGGGGTTCTCCCTGATCGAGATCGGCGTCGTCAGCAAAGGGTACGGATTGGCGATGACACTGATCGGCGCGGTGATCGGGGGCACGCTTGTCGCGAGGTTTGGGATTCTGAAATCACTTCTGGTGACGGGTATTTTGCAGGCTTTGTCGAATCTGGTCTTCATCGTGCAGGCGGAAGTTGGCTATTTGGTGCCGATGTTGACCGTGACTATCGGGGTGGAAAACTTCTCGGGGGGCATGGGAACGACTGCCTTTGTCGCGTATCTCTCGAGCCTCTGCAATCTGTCCTTTACCGCGACGCAATATGCCCTTCTCTCGTCACTTTTTGCGCAATCGCGGACGGTGTTCAGCGCCGGCAGCGGCTGGATTGTGGAGCGAATCGATTGGGTGCCGTTCTTTTGCCTGACGGCGGTGGTCGCGGTGCCTGGGCTATTATTATTGCTCTACTTGATGGCGAAAACCGGCTTGGAAAATGGTGATACATTGGTTTCGACAGAAAACACGAGGTAGCAAATGTCCGGTCGCATGACAGTTGTTGACGAAGACATCACAAGTTTGGCGCTTGACGCCATTGTCAACGCGGCGAATGAATCGTTATTGGGCGGTGGCGGTGTAGATGGTGCCATTCACCGCGCGGCCGGTCCCGCGTTATTGGGGGAATGCCGAACCCTTGGCGGCTGCTCGACCGGGGACGCCAAAATCACAGGCGGTTACGATTTGCCCGCGCGTAATGTGATCCACACGGTTGGTCCGGTCTGGCAGGGTGGCGACGCCGATGAAGAAGCGCTCTTGGCAAGTTGTTACCGCCGATCGATGGAGCTCGCGGTCGCACACAAAATCAAGAGCATTGCGTTTCCGGCAATCTCGACCGGCGTCTATCGTTTTCCGGTGCCCCGCGCTTCGGCCATCGCTGTCGCAACGGTGGCTGAATTTCTCGCTGTGGATCGGCAAATCGCCGAAGTCGTCTTTTGCTGCTTTGGCGCAGAGGTTACCGGTGCCGTCGAAGCGGAAGTCGCGGCGCGCTCCTAAACGCCCGGTAGGGCCCTTTGTGTGTCCGCGACGATGGCGTCATGCGCTGCGAAAGCGGCGATATGCACCAGATCGTTGACGGTGGAGCCGAGCGGGACAATCTGGATCGGCTTCGAAAGACCAACCAGGATGGGACCGATGACCGTGCCGCCCCCCATCGCCCCTAACATGCCGGACGTAATGCTGGCGCTGTGCAGGGCCGGCATCACCAGGACGTTCGCCGGACCCGAAAGGCGACAGAACGGATACACATCCTGCATTAGCTCGTAATTGAGCGCGACGCCGGCTTGCATGTCACCGTCGAATTCAAAGTCTACCTTACGCGCTTCTAAGATCCTGACCGCCTCGCGGATGCGTTCCATATGAGGGCGCATGGGTTGGCCGAAATTCGAGTAGGAGAGCAGCGCGACACGAGGTTCATGGCCGAATTTGCGAGCATACTGTGCCGCCTCGATGGCAATGTTGGCGAGTTCTTCTGCATTCGGCACTTCATGTATTCGAGTGTCGGCGATGAACAGCGAACGGTCCGAGCCTACAACAAGGGAAATACCCATCAGGCGCTGGTCCGGGAGTGGGTCGACGACGCGGCTGATTTCATTGAATGCCACGCTGAAGACACGCGTGACACCGGTCACCATCGCGTCCGCATCGCCAAGCGCGACCATGCACGCGCCGAAAACGTTACGGTCCTGATTTACCAGCCGTTGGCAATCGCGGGCCAAGAAACCCTGGCGCTGAAGGCGCTTATAAAGATAGTCGGTATAGGCTTTGTTCTTATCGCTGAGCCGGGCGTTGTGGATTCCCAGCTTCGTATTGCCAAACCCAAGCTCCTCCATCATGCGGCCGACTTCCTCTTCCCGACCAATCAGGATCGGCTCGCCGTAACCGGCATTCTTGAATTGCACCGCCGCGCGAATGACGCGGTCGTCCTCCCCCTCGGCGAAAACGACGCGTCGGGGGTTCGCGCGGACTTTATCCAGGATCAATTGCAACGAACTCGACGTCGGATCGAGCCGGGCCGACAGCTCGCGGCGATAGGCGTCCATATCCTCTACCGGCTTTTGGGCGACGCCGGTATCCATCGCGGCCTGCGCCACGGCGGCGGGGATCGCGGCGATCAGGCGCGGATCGAACGGCACCGGGATGATATAATCGTTGCCGTATTGCAATTGTTGTCCGCCATAGGCGGCGGCCACTTCTTCGGGCACGTCCTGGCGAGCGAGCGCCGCCAGTGCTTCGGCCGCAGCGATTTTCATTTCCTCGTTGATACGCGACGCGCGAACATCAAGCGCGCCCCGGAAAATATAGGGGAAACCAAGCACGTTGTTCACCTGGTTCGGATAGTCCGAGCGACCGGTGGCGACGATGGCGTCAGTGCGCACGGATTTAACGTCTTCCGGCGTGATCTCGGGGTCGGGATTAGCCATGGCGAATATGATCGGCTTATCGGCCATGGACATCACCATGTCCTTAGTGACCACGTCCTTGGTTGAGAGACCGATGAAGACATCCGCGCCGATCAGCGCTTGTGCCAGGTCGCGGGCATCGGTCTCCGCGGCATGCGCCGATTTCCATTGGTTCATGCCCGCTTCGCGGCCGCGATAGATGACGCCCTTGCTATCGCACATGATGACGTTCTCGTTCGGCACGCCCATGCTTTTGATCAGCTCGGCGCAGGCGATGGCCGAAGCCCCGGCACCATTCACTACCAGCTTGGTGTTTGTGTACTCGCGGCCGGTCAGATGCAATGCGTTGATGAAACCCGCCGTCGTAATAATGGCCGTGCCGTGCTGGTCGTCATGGAAGACCGGCACATCGAGGATTTCCTTCAACTGCTCCTCGATTAAGAAACACTCCGGCGCCTTGATATCTTCGAGATTGATGCCGCCGTAATTATTACCAATCAGCTTCACGCAATTGACGAATTCGTCGACATCCTCGGTCGCGACCTCGATATCGATTCCGTCGACATCGGCGAAGCGCTTAAAGAGGACCGCTTTTCCTTCCATCACCGGCTTGGACGCAAGCGCACCGATATTGCCGAGCCCTAACACCGCCGTGCCGTTCGAGATGACGGCGACGAAATTGCCTTTCGCGGTGTAATCGTATGCTGTCGCTGCATCTTTTTCGATTTCTAGGCACGGATAGGCCACCCCCGGAGAATAGGCGAGCGCCAAGTCCCGTTGCGTCGTCAATGGTTTAGTGGCGTTGACTTCGATCTTGCCCTGGCGGCGTCCGCCGACGTGAAATTGGAGGGCGTCTTCCCGGAGCGTGGACTGGTCGGCCATCAAATTTTCTTCCTATTTGAATGAATTAGACAACAGCATTCCGCATCGCCGGAGCTTTTTCAACTCATTGCGCAATCAGAGGTAGGTAAATTTCCTTGTCACGTTGTGTCAATTCCGGAGCTGCATGCTATTTTTCGAAGTGATGTCCGAACCCGCCGAAAAAATGCACCCCGTGCCATGACGCCGATGATGGTGCAATTCTTCCAGAATAAGGAAGCCTATCCGGACGCCTTGTTGTTTTTCCGTATGGGTGATTTCTATGAAATGTTTTTCGACGATGCGGTCGTGGCGGCGGCGGCGCTCGATATCGCGCTGACCAAACGGGGAAGCCACAAGGGCGAGGACATCCCGATGTGTGGGGTTCCGGTGCATGCGCTGGATGGTTATCTAGAACGTTTGATCCGCAAGGGCTTCCGGGTGGCTATTTGTGAGCAGATGGAAGACCCGGCGGAAGCGAAACGCCGCGGCGGCTCGAAAGCGGTGGTGAGGCGCGATGTCACCCGCTTGGTCACGCCGGGTACGCTGACCGAGGAAACGCTTCTCGATGCGCGCTCGCACAACTACCTGGCGGCGGTGACCGAGGTCTCGGACAAATGTGGTCTGGCCTGGCTCGATATGTCGACCGGAGACTTCACGGTCCAGCCGTTGACGCTTGCAGACTTACCCGCCGCTGTCTCGCGGGTGTCGCCTGGCGAACTGTTGATGCCGGAGAAACTCTACGACAGGCCGGAGCTGGCGAGCTTGTTGGAAGATTGGCGGAGCCATCTGACGCCCATCCCTAATGCGCGGTTTAATTCCGACAATGCCCGGCGGCGTCTGGAAGCGGTCTACGATGTGGCGGCGCTCGATGCTTTCGGTGATTTCGACCGCGCCGAGTTGGCGGCCGCCGGTGCCTTGATCGATTATGTCGAATTGACCCAGGTCGGCAAACTGCCGCGCCTTGGTCTGCCGCGCCATATCGGCGGCGGCGCATTATTGGAAATCGACGCATCGACGCGCCGCAGCCTGGAACTGACGCGGACGTTGGCCGGCGGTCGGCCGGGCAGCTTGTTGCATGCGGTGGACCGGACCGTGACTGGGCCCGGCGCCCGCCTGCTGGCGACCCGGCTCTCCGCGCCGTTGACGGACCCAGCGGCCATAGACGGCCGATTGAACCAAGTACAGTTTCTGATCGAAGCACCGGAGCTGCGTGAAAAGATTCGCGCACTTCTGAAGGCCGCACCTGATCTAGAGCGCGCTTTGTCGCGGCTCAGTCTCGGTCGTGGGGGACCTCGCGATATGGCGTCGATCCGCGATGGGCTGGTGCAAGCCGCAGCACTTCAGGCAGCCGTCGGCGGTAGCGAGAACCGGCCTTTCGGGATTGAGGAAATTCACCGAGATTTCGGAACCCATGACGGCCTGATCGATACCTTGCGCCGCGCCTTGGCGGATGATCTGCCGTTGATGGCGCGGGACGGCGGGTTTATCCGGGCGGAGTTTGAGCCCTCTCTCGACGAGCTGCGTGAGCTGCGGGATCAAAGCCGCCGATTGATCGCGGGGCTCGAAGCGCGCTACCGGGAGGAGTCCGGTGTCGAGAATCTGAAAATCAAACACAACAACGTGCTGGGTTATTTTATTGAAGTGACGGCCCGCAACGCGGACAAAATGGGCGAGCCGTTCATCCACCGCCAATCGATGGCGAACGCGATGCGG
>CAXAGK010000065.1:0-12081 GCA_963968305.1 uncultured Rickettsiales bacterium
CCCGCTTGCAAAGTAGACACCGCTCGAAATCAGCAACATGGCGATCCAGTCGCCCGTTGTCGGCCATTCACCGAGGACCGGAATGGCCGCAAGGGCGGTAATGGCCGGGCAGAGAGCCGCAAAGGCCGAGCCGTTCGACACACCGAGAAGGCTGACCGCGCGGCCGAAAAGCAAAAGCGACACCACGGCCGTCAGCACGCCATGGGCAAACGCTTGCAAGGCAATGTCCTGCCAAGATGCCTCTAACAGACGGGCTCCGGAAACGAAGAAATAGACCGGCAGGAAAACGATTAACGACCCGACCGCGGCAATCGCGGCGGCATGAAGCCCGCCCAATCTCGCTTTCCTCATGGCCACCGTATAGCAGGCCCATAAGAAGCAGGCGCCGATGAACATGGCGTGACCGATGTTCTGCTGCGTGCCAATCGTAACACCCACCCCTCAGACGATGCCGATGACACCGGGCACGATCAACGCGAGCCCAATCCACTTCGCAACTGTAAACGCCTCGCCCAGAACGACAACGGCCAGGATCGCGACCTGCAGCGGAATGAGGGCGGTATAGAGAGAAGCCGCATGTGCGGCCGGCGCGAATTACAGACCACCTTAGGAGATCAACACCATCGGCACCCCAGCGCCCACCATAATCGCCGCCACACCACCCCAACCAAGCCGGTCGACGGCCAGGCCCTTCCGCAGCAAATACGGCAACAGAATCACACCCGCGACCGCGAACCGAATGGCCGTGATAGCCCAGGGAGTGAGGCTCGTCCTGATCCCAAGCCGCACCGCCACGTTCCAGGACGCCCAGATACAAACGGTCACTAAGCCGTACAGCGAGCCACGGATGTAGTCGGAGGTTGATGGTATCGACAAGGAATGACCACTCTGTGACATGCGCCGATTTGGTTAGCCGACGGATTATGACGCTAGCCTCAGACGCAAGCGAGCGCCAAACCGAAAATCAGTCGTCCGTTGGCCTGGCCTTCGGGACAACGTGCGGCTGCCCTCGCGCGGCTACGGGGCCAAAGCCACCTCCACCCGGCGTCTCGGCGATCAACCGGTCGCCAATCTCGGTTGCGATTGCTGAGGACTGCGGAGAGACGGGCATCACGACGCTGTCGCGCTCGAGGGAGAACCGCGACGGCGCGCCGGGCTCGCCGCCGGCAAATCCGGGCGGCGGATATTGATGGCGATGGCCGCGAAGGGCGAGGCTGCCCGGGGCCAGGAACCGCAACACGCGCCGCATGCCCTGCCCACCACAATACTCCCCGGGCCCACCAGAGCCGAGCCGCAGCTCATGCCGCTCGACGATCGCCGGATACTCCTGTTCCAGCATCTCCGCTGGATAGTTCATTGCGTTGGTCACCGTGTTGTCGACGGCGTCCATTCCATCAGCACCTGATCGTGCACCGGTACCGCCGGTGAGTGAATTGTCCACCAAGATTCTTGGCTCCACGCCAGGCGTCGTTTGCGGTGCCCAGATGAAGGGCATGGTGGTGCCACCGCTCGACGTTGCACAAGCACTCTCAGGTGCCGCCTGACCAAGACATTCAAGCACGCAGTCATACGCCAACGAGGCCACAATGGCGCGAGCCCCTACCGGGGCCGGTAATACGGGATTGAGAATCGATCCCTCTTTGCAATTCACGCTCAGCGCTCGCTGGAGCCCCCCATTCATGGGAACATCACTGTCGAGCATGCAGCGCAGAGCCACCAGGCTCGGGGCGATCGCATTAGAGAGCACGCAGTTCAGTGGCCGCGCCACCTGTTTGCTGGACCGCGAGAAGTCCACACTGACATGTCCGTTCTCGATGGTAACATCCGCCTTCACCGCAATGCCGAGGTCCGCACTGTCATAGTCGGGACCGTCAACGCGACGCTCGGCGCTATAGACACCTGAATTCAATCGCCGCAATTGATCGCGCACGCGCCGCTCGCTGTAGTCCACATAGGCGCGAGCGTGGTCGACAAACCGCTGCTTGCCAAAGCGTTCAACCGCTTCCTGCATGCGCCGGATCCCGAGCCGCGTCCCCGCCACCTGAGCCGACAGGTCGCCCCGAAAACTGCTGGGCGTGCGGGAGTTGGCCAGCAGAATGTTCAACACCGGCTCGTTGAAACCGTCCCGGGTGAACAATCGTTGCACCGGAATGCGCACACCCTCCTGGAATATCTCCGTCGCATCTGCAGGCATGCTGCCCGGCGTCATGCCCCCGACATCGGTCTGGTGCATCAACGTGCCGATGTAGGCGATGATCTCACTCTCCGCAAAAACCGGAGCGATGGACACAAAATCGTTCAGATGCGGGCAACCCGACCACGGGTCATTGGTGAACAGGATGTCACCGGGCTCCAGCGGCTGGCCGTAATTCTCAAGCATGGCGCGATGCACGGTGGCCAGCACCGAACACTGGACCGGAATGGCATCAGCCAAAGCCCAAAACTCGCTGGACGGATCGATAATTCCGGCCGAACAGTCGAACGCCTCCTTGGTGACGGGAGAGTAGGCGGCACGGATCATTGCCACCTCGACTTCGTTGGTCACCGTTCGACAGTAATTGCCGACCACCTGCATCGTTACCGGATCAATGCCAGCCGTCATGTCGATGATCCTTTTAGTTCCAATCGCAAACACCCATTAACGAGCAAGCGCACCAGCGCGCCAGGCGGCACGATGATGGTGGTATCGGACTGCTCGATGGCCGCGGGTCCGTTGATTGTGGTGCTCATACCATGGCGTGAATGCACGGGCGTTGACAGCACGTCACCGTCAAAAGACAGATCGCGGGTTCGAGGTTGCGACGCCACCTCCCCCGGCTCATCGCCCGCAATCGTCGGGGGCTCGCCCGCGATACTGGCGCTGACCCGAACGGTAATGACTTCCACCGGCTCGCTATCGCTGGCGTGCCCATACAGGCGTGCATGCTCCGCGTGAAACGCAGTCTGCGCGTGGTGCGTATCGACGGTCGCACAGACAGGCAAGCTGACGTTGACCTCATAAGATTGCCCGAGGTAGCGCATGTCAGCGGAGTACCGCACTTCAACGCTGTCCGCGTCATGCCCCTGCGAAAGCATCTCCTCCGTGGCCTGGATCTCCAACAACGTGAACATGTGCGACAGCTCCGCACCGGCAACATGCGTTGCCAGCGCAACCCTGAGGCCGCGACTGAGATCGACCCGAAAATCGGCGCCCAGCAGGCCGACCGCGGAGTACACGCCGGGATATGGCGGGATCACGATGGTGTTAATCAGCAACTGTTGCGCGATGGCCCAGGCATGAACGGGACCGGCGCCACCGAACGCCACCAGCGTCAGCTCTCTGGGGTCTACTCCTTGAGCCACCGAGACCAGACGCACGGCGTCCGCCATCTGTGCATTTGCGAGGTCGAAGATTCCGCGCGCCGCAACCTCCACCGACATCCCCAGTAGATCGGCGACCCGCGTCTTGATGGCGTCGCGCGCCGCGTCGAGAGACATGCGCCCAAGATACTGCCCGGATCCCACCTCATCGAGATAGCCCAGCACAAGATCGGCGTCGGTCACCGTGGGCTCGGTGCCGCCGCGCCCGTAACACACCGGCCCGGGCGATGCTCCGGCGCTACGTGGCCCGACCCGCAGAGCCCCTCCCTCGTCGACCCACGCGATACTGCCGCCGCCGGTTCCCACCTCGGCCAGATCGATGACGGGAACCCGCAGCGGATACCCGGTGCCCTTTTGCAGGAACCCGCCCGCATGCGCCGCACCGCCGACCTCGTATTCGTAGTTCATTCCCGGCACGCCACCGTTGATCAACGAGGCCTTGGCCGTCGTGCCTCCCATGTCGAAGGAGATGATGTTGGGAATACCGAGCTCACGGGCCACGGACGCGGCACCAATGACGCCCGCCGCAGGTCCAGATTCCACCAGCTCTTCCGGGTGGGCGCGGGCGGAATCCGAATCGAACAACCCGCCGCTCGACTTCATGACCCAATAGCGCCGCGAAGCGCCTCGGGCCTCCAACCCCTCCGCGAGCGCCTGCAGATAGTGGCCGACCACGGGCTCCAAATAGGCGGCGATGACCGTGGTGCTGGTGCGCTCGAACTCGCGAGCCTCCGGCGCGATCTGATGAGATGCGAAGATCGGCATATCCACTCCGACCACATCGGGCGTCGCCAGTTCCAACACGCGCTGCTCGTGTTGCGGGTCCCGGTAGGCGTGCAGAAAAGACACCGCAATGGCCTCCGCACCTTGATCGCGCAGGGAGGCAAACGCCGCGCGGACCGCCGCCTCGTCCAGTGCCAGCAGAACATTGCCACCGGCATCCAGGCGCTCGGGCACCTCCACCACCCGTTCGCGCGGCACCAGCGGTGTGAGCTTCGGGCGCTGCAGGTCATAGGGATCGAAGCGCCGCTGGCGTCCGATTTCCAGAATGTCACGAAACCCGTCGGTGACGATCAATCCGACCCGCGCCCCGCGCCGCTCCAGCAAGGCATTGGTCGCCGCCGTGGTGGCATGCACGACAAACGAGATGTCCGCGGTCCGGGCACCGAGCTGCGCCACCGCCGCGTCAATGCCGGACATGACCCCGACGCTGAGGTCCTCCGGCGTCGACAGCACCTTGGCCACCGCCATGCGATCGCCGAGCATGGCCATGACATCGGTGAACGTCCCGCCGATATCGACGGCCACCTTCAATTGTTGGTCAACACTCATGGGTATCGTTTCATTGTGATAAACCAAATAAGTGCCCTGTCCCCCAATCCCGTCAAGTATCGCCAGCCCATCGCAAGGGGCCCCAACCCGACACTCCCCACCAAGGCCAACGAATGGCCCACCACAATATCCACACTATGCAGTTAAGATGAGTGACGTATCCAAAAGGTGGAGGACACGACATGGCCAATGCAAACATAGAAGTTCGACCTGTCACGCCGACCATCGGCGCTGAAATACACGGCATCACCCCAAAAGTCGCCATCGAATACGCCAAACCGTCCTTCTGCATCACCCATAAGCCGGGCCACATGCTGATCACCGATCTGCTGAACGCGGAAATGGCAGCGCTATAGAGTGACCCGCCGCCCTCAGCTTGCTCGGCGAACGCCGGCAGACAGGTTACTTAATGCAGGAATGCAAAGCTGCATTTAACCCTGCACTAAAAAGACGATCCCGGATTGGACCGAGTTCGATATCCTGTCACCGGAATTCTCGCATAGATACTGAATCATTTTTTCGTCTAACATCCCTATTGGCCTTTCCATTTAGTTTGGCGTTCGTGACGGCCGGGCTTGGTTAAATAGTCAGCAGATTAAGCCGACAACTCCTCATAAAATTAGGTTAGAATTTCGGTGACAGAGTTCCGGTAACAGGATGCAGAACGCGGCATCTTCGAAAGAAAAAAAGCGCCTTAGAATTACGGAAACTTCCCGACTCTCCTGGATTCCCGCCTTCGCGGGAATGACAATGGGGTTTGTGATGACAGCACTCTGAATTCCCAACCCGCAACCACCCTCCGGAGCTCCCATGCCCTACCAAATCATGACCAACGCCGAACTCGCCCCCTGGATCATGGGGATGGTGGAGGCCGTCGATTGCGAGATCCATCTTTGGCACGAGGACGGTTCCACCAACCCGGCCCTGCTCGAGGCCGCCGACGGGTTTTTCGTCTATGGGCATCCGATTATCGACGGCGCTGTCATGGACACGATGCCGAACCTGCGGGTAATCAGCAATCAGGGGGTCGGGATCGATCATATTAATCTGGAGGATGCCAAGGCGCGGGGTATTCCGGTCGGCAATACGCCGGGATTTGTCGATGGGGCCACCGCCGATATGACCTTTGCACTGCTGTTGGCGGCGGCGCGGCATATCGTGCGCGGCGATCATTTCGCACGCGGGCCGGAATTCGTCCATTACGATGCGAATATCTGGCACGGACAGGAAGTCTATGGCGCCACGCTCGGTATCATTGGTATGGGCGGTGTCGGGCAACAGGTGGCGCGCCGGGCCTCTGGCTTCGATATGAAAATCCTCTATCACAACCGGAACGAAATTCCCGAGATCGCGGCAGAATTGGGGGCGACTTACGCGAGCCTAGCGGACCTGTTAGCGCAATCAGATTTCGTGGCACTCAACCTGCCGATGCGGCCCGATACCCGCAACACCATCGGTCGCGCGGAGCTGGTGCAGATGAAGCCGACCGCGATCCTGATCAACGCAGCACGGGGCGGCGTGCTCGATCATGACGCCTTGGTCGACGCATTGAGGAACGGCACGATCTGGGCCGCCGGCCTCGACGTCACGGAGCCGGAGCCCCTGCCCCGCGACCATCCGTTGTTGAGTTTGGAGAACTTGGTGATCGCACCACACCTGGGCAGTGCCACCCGCAAGACGCGGATCGGTATGGTCCAGCGCACCATCGAGAACTTGATCGCGGGATTGACGGGGCAGGAGATGCCGAGCCGGGTTGCGTGACGTTTGCCAGATCGCGGCCGGCACCGCCCACAACCTTGATCGGACGGCGCTTCATATCAGGTTTACCTATATAACGTTCCATTCGCGGGACGCCGACCTGCAGCGAGGAGAGCCCTGATGTCCGACAAGACCGAAGAAGCCATTCAGAAAAGCACTGATTACTACAACAGCTCAGACACGGACACTTACTACCGGAAAATTTGGGGTGGGGAGAGCATTCATGTCGGCATCTTTGATGAGCCCGGCATCGGCATCCGCGAGGCCGCCCGCCGCGCGGTGACTTACATCGCCGGTCGGCTGGACACATTGAGTTCGGACTCGACCGTGATCGACCTCGGTGCCGGTTTCGGCGGTCCGATCCGCCAGCTGGTCACCGACTATAGCTGTTCCGGTATTGCCCTCAACGCCAGTGCGCTAGAGCTCGAGGCCATGGCCAAGACCAACGCGGCGAAAGGGCTCGCCGGCAAGATCACCCCCCTCGAGGGGAACTACGAAGACATCCCGATGGAGGACGCGCAGGTCGACATTGCCTGGTCCCAGGAGGCCTTCCTGCATTGCGGCGACCGGGCTCAGTTGATGCGCGAAGTTTTCCGCATCCTGAAGCCCGGCGGAGAGTTCGTCTTCGCCGACCCGATGGCCACACCGTCGGCCCCGGCGGAAGTTCTTCAGCCCATGCTCGAGCGCGCCAATCTCGTCTCTTTCGGCACCGTCGAGGGGTATCTCGCTGATGCCAAGGCCGCTGGATTCATCGATCGCGGTTATGAGGATCGGACGGAAGATTTCCTCACCAATTACCGCACCATCGTCGCCGAAACCCGGGGCCGCCACGACGAGCTCAAGCAGGAGATCAGCGAAGCCTTCCTCGAGAAGATCGGCAACGGCATGCAGTACTGGGTGGATGGCGGCGAAGCCGGTCACATGGTCTGGGGCAGCTTCCACTTCGTAAAACCGGCCTGAGGTCTTCGAGTTCGCATCTGAGTCCATTGAAATGGCGGCCAACGGATCGTGACATTTTGTCTAATGCGTGATAGTGTACCAACGTTCTTTGGCTCGTGGATCACCGGTATCGTTTTACAGAACCTCTCACTACGGGCGAATCAGCGGTGTTTTGATACTGTGTATGGGGTTGTTCTGCGATTTTTATGAACGCTCCCACTTCATCCTCCCTTTAGAACCTCATGCTGAGCTTGTCGAAGCACGAGGGCGCGGGCGGGATCAGATACGATACGACGAGAGCGACGGCGCTCTCTACTCTCCCAATATCTCCGCCGCGCGGGCATTGAGGCTGTCGACGAAGGGTTTCGGCCCGACGTCGCGATTGGTGTAGCGCATCGGCGAATTGGCAATCAGGAAATCGCCGCTGCCGTCGTTAATCTCGACCAGGCCACCGGTCGCCTTCAGACCTTCATCACGGACCACGTCGGCAACCGTGCGATAACGGGTGGCCGGGCAACCGGCTTCGAGCAGCATCCGTTCGGCCTCCTCGGCACTATGGCCAAGCGCCCATTCCTCAAGCTCCGCCATGAGGTCTCCCCAGTGTTTCCAACGCTCACCAACGCTGTTGTAACGGGGGTCTTCCGCCCAGCCCTGGCCCGTGGCTTTCGCCATCGCGCGCAGATTGGGGTCGCTGACAGGGACCACCATCAAGAAACCGTCCCGTGCCCGCACCGGGCTAAAGACCAGCGGTGGGATGTCGCTCTCAACCTGTGCGTCTTGGAGTTCATAGTAGAGAAGATTGTGCATGCCGCCCTCAAGCGTCACGTCGATGCGCTCTCCCTGTCCGGTCTTCTCGCGCCCATAGAGCGCCGCCGCGATGGCGCCAAAACCGTGCGCCGACGCCAGGATGTCCGCCGCCGTGCTACGATTGTCGATCGGCTTCTCGGCGATCTTCGCATACTCGAAGACTGCCATGTCGTAGCCCGCATGGGCATGGACGATGGGGGCGAACGCGGGGCGGGTCGAGTTGGGACCGGTCGGCCCATAGCCGGAAATCGCGCAATAGATGAGGCGCGGGTTGATCGCCGATAATGTCTCGAAACCGAGGCCGAGACGGTCGAGGACGCCGGGGCGGAAATTTTCCAACACCACATCGGTGTCCATGATGAGCTTCTTGATCGCGGCCGTACCCTCTTCGGATTTGAGATCGAGGACGATGCACCGTTTGCCCGCGTTGAGCTGTGCGAAATAGCGGCTCTTGCCGTCGACCACCGGATGGGCACCGCGGATGGTCTCGCCGCCCGGCGGCTCAATCTTGATGACATCCGCGCCGTGATCCGCCAGCAAGCGGCCCGCGTAGGGCCCAGCCAGAAACATCGAGAAATCCAATACTCGGACGCCGTCCAGCGGCCCCGCAGCCTTTTTCTTCGCCGCCATGATCGACGCGCTCCCTCAATCTTAGATAGGGGAAAAGCTATGCCGAATCCGACTTTTGGCCACTTTCCTGCTCAGCGACTTCTCTGCGGTGCACAAATTCACGGTGCAGGATATAGACCCCGCTGGCAATGACGATGCAAGTGCCGACGATGCTCCAGCTGTCCGGCACGTCGCCCCAAATGAAATAGCCCAGCAACCCGGCCCAGACGATAGCGGAATACCGGAAAGGCGAGGCGACGGCTGCCTCCGCATAGCGCAAGGCTTCGATCATCGTGTAATGGCCGACCGCGACAAGCGGCACGCAGGCGGCGATCAACCAGATAGAACGACTGTCCGGCACTTCCCAGCCGAAGGGGATCGAGAACAGGCCGAAGACGGCCATGCCGACATTCGCGGTCAACATAATGGCGATGGAGGACTCGCCGGCCGTCATGCTGCGGGTGATGACATCGCGCCCCGCACTGGCCAAGGCGCATGCGAGCGGCAACAAGGCGGTCAGTTGGAAGACGTCACTGCCGGGGCGCGTGATTACGACGACGCCGAGAAACCCGACACCGACCGCCGACCAGCGCCGCCAACCCACTTCCTCCTTCAAGAACGATCCGGCCATCGCGGTGATCAGGAGCGGTGCCGCAAAAGTCAGCGCCACGGTCGTTGCAAGCGGCAGGAACTGGACGCTGAGAATGAAGAAATAAGCACTGAAGCCGAGACAAACTGCGCGCGCCGAATGCCCCCGCCAACGGTAGACCCGCAAGGAGGACCAGCCCCCCCGAAAGTAGGCATAGAGGAGGATCAGAGGCAGGATCATGAAGCTCCGCAGGAACATGATCTCGCCCGCCGGCAGCCCTTCGGTCAGGAGCTTGAGGATGGCGTTGTTGATGCCCATGAAGAGCGCGCTCGCCACCATGAAGGCGATGCCCTTGAGGGGGGCCGACTGCTGAGAGATGTTCGTCATCGAGGGGTGAATTTTCGCATGAACGGCGTACCCTATATGGCGAACGCAGAGGGGCAAAGCCCCCTCACCCTAACCCTCTCCCGCCAGGGGAGAGGTAATTATAGTTTGCTGCTCGGTGACGTCCCCTCGCCCCTGGCGGGAAAGGGTTAGGGTGAGGGGGAGAACTTTGGAGAGAACGGATGAAACTAAAACGGGTCGAACACGTCGCCATCGCGGTTAACGACATGGCGGAATCGATGAAGATGCTAGAGGACACGCTCGGCATCGAGATGGAGTACGAGGAGAAGATCGGCGAAACGCGGCTCGCCATGTTCCCGATCGGCGAGACCTATCTGGAACTGCTGAGCTCCGACGCCAGCGCCCAGGATTCGCGGGTCACTGAATGGATCGAGGAGAACGGCCAGAGCCTGTTCCATCTGTGCTTTGAGGTCGACGACATCGACGCGGCGCTCCTCGAGCTGAAAGGCAAGGGCGTAAAGTTGTTGGACGAGGAACCGCGCATCGGACACGGCGGCAGCCGCATCGCTTTCATCAATCCGGAATCGACGGGCAATATCTTGATCGAGTTAGCGGAAATGGCCGAAGGCCACTAGGGCCATGGTCTACCGGACGCCGGAGAAGTCGAAACGCCCGTATGGTTGGCGTGCACGGATCGGCTTGATCGTGCCCTCCCCCAACACGGTAGCAGAGACCGAGTTTTGGCGGATGGCACCGGACGGCGTGACGATCCACACGACGCGCCTGCTCTATCGTGCTGACGAGGTCGACGACCCGCTAACCGATATGGAGCAATTCCTACCGCAGACCCTAGAGGAGTTGCGAGGGTTGGAAGTGGACGTCGTCGCCTATAGCTGCACGGCGAGCGCGTTGCGAACCCCGCACGAGCATACGCGGGATGAGATTTCGCAAGCGCTCGATCTGCCGACGGTCACGACGATGGGGACCATCCTGGATGCGTTCCGTGCGCTCGGCGTCACCAAGATTGCAGTCGGCTCGCCCTATCCCGATGCCGTCAACGACGCGGAGCGAGAATACTTCGAAAGCCAGGGCCTGACCGTGACCGCCGACGAAGGCCTGGTGTTGTTCGAGGCACAGGAGCGATTGCGGCACATGAACCTGGTACGCGAGGAAGACGTCGAGGCCCTAGCCGAGAAGATCGACAGCCCGGAGGCGGAGGCCGTATTCCTCTCCTGCGCCGATCTCGCGACACTGGGCGTCATCGACACGCTGGAGAAGAAGCTCGGCAAGCCGGTCATCACCAGCGTCCAAGCCACGTTCTGGGGCAGCCTGCGCGCCGCCGGAATTGAGGATCGGATCGAGGGTTGCGGGCGGTTATTGGCGGCGCATTAAGCCTTCACCGCACAAACCATGACGCTGACATAGGGGAGGACGATAAACCCGTCGCCGTCCATATGCCGCTCCGCGATCGCGGTGAGTTCGGCCATACCGTCGTCCCAACCGGCATTGTTCAGCGCTTGTGTCACCTTGCTGGAAGACTGCGCCATCCCAAGGAAGCTCGGCAGTTTCATCGGCCGAACCCATTCTTCCTTGAACACCTCGGTGCGGTCGACCCAGTCGAGGGCAGCCAGCTCCGCCGCCGCATCCAACTCACGCTCGGTGCGGAAAAACCCCGGCAGGTATTTCTCGTGGAAGCCTTCATACTCCGCCACTAATTCACTCTTGTGCCAATTGCGCGTATTGCGCGCGATGGTCACGATGCCGCCCGGCTTCAACACTCTGCCGGCTTCCGTATAAAAAGCAGGCCGGTCAAACCAATGCAGAGCCTGGCCGACGAAGATCATATCGAGTGTCCCATCGCCTACCGAAAGGTTTTCCGCCTTCCCGTCCTCATAGCGGATTGAAGGTCGGTTTTTCGAATCTTCCTCGGCGCGGCGGCGCATATCCTCGCTCGGCTCAACCCCGACGATTTCGGCCCGCTCACCCAGCGCTTTCGAAATTGCGCGGGTCGAGATTCCGGTCCCCGACGCCAAGTCGATCACAGTTAGGTGACCGTCGGGTAGTAATCCCTTCAGCTCTCCCAACATGCGCTGCGGGTATTGCGGCCGGTTTCTGCTGTAGTTGTCCGCCAGGCCTTCGAAGTTCGGTGTAATGGGGCTCATGGTTCCGCATCCAGCAGTGGGTTCTTTTGAGATAAAAGATTAGCGTGTTTGTGTGATTTGTCTTGATTTTATGGGGAGGGAAGAAGATGGCTGAAAGTTTTGACGTTGTGGTGCTCGGCATCGGCAACGCGGGTATGCGCGTGGTACATGCGGCCGGCAAGTCAGTGGCAATCGTTGAAT
>CAXAGK010000066.1:0-12077 GCA_963968305.1 uncultured Rickettsiales bacterium
CGGCTTAAATACAAGGTCCCCGAGACGATGGTCGTCAGTCCCGCGAGATATAGGAGGACGTCTGTCAGATATGGAAGCTCGAGTTCCAATGCGGGCTGCATCAACGCGGACATAACCAATGCTATTTGTAGAACCGTATTCAGCTTGCTGACCGCGATCGGCTCCACATTCAAATCTAACTCTATAACGTTCGACAACAGGACGCCGCCAATGATCAGCAAATCCCGCATGATCATTAAACAAACGATCCAGCCTGGAATGAACCCCATAAGGGTCAAACAAACGAACACGGCGATCAGCAACGCTTTGTCGGCAATCGGATCGAGATAAGTGCCAAGACGCGTCACCGCATCCAGCCGTTTCGCGAGAAACCCATCCAGCCAGTCACTTAGCCCGGCCACTAGAATGACCCAGAACGCTGTCGCCAACGCATTGTCCATCATTAAGACGACCACCACAGGGACGGCCAGAATCCGCAATACGGTCACGATATTCGGCAAAGCGCGATACATGCGATTCCCTACCCCGCCAGCATTATCACGGCCGGCCAAGCCGCAATACGTAGCCGCCTTGCTCGCGCTTAAATCGGAGATCGAGATTGCTTTGCGCCATCGACAGCCGCAATTGGTCAGGTCCGCCGGAATATTTCAGGTCGACCACGGCTTCCTCTACCGACATACGGACCAATTTCATGTCGATGATCGGAGAGACCTGGGTCATACGATTGCGAATTGTCAGCCAGTTCGACAGTGATTTCAACGGCACGAGAATACTCATACGTTGCTGTCCGGTGACACGTTGCAAATTGTCTCGTTTCCAGTCTTCCTCAGCTCGAATGATCAGCGCCTCGACGACTGCCTTCAACAAGATTTCTATGTCACCGTCCGGCGAGGCCGAAAAGCTTCGCACGAAGGTGCGCCCGGCATCCGCCCGTCCGAATCGGCTCATCGACACTTCGATGGAGGGAACCCCGGTACGTGGATCAACGATCAACTCTGCCACCGTCACCAATGTTCCAATGGCGTCGTATTTACGAGCAATAGCAGATAGCAGCTCTTCACTGCCGTTCAATGCTTGCTCGGCGCTAATGACGGCGACATCGGAATAATCGCCAAGCGGCACGGTCATCGGCAGCAGACCGTTTGGCGAGGATCTATTCGCCCAAGCCGTATACCAAGGATTCGGATCGTCCCAGAGGAGTAAAGAGCCCGCGGCGCGGTAGACCGGGAGGACGACAACCGGCTGGCTCTCCGTCTCCGCCAAGGGCACCTCGCGTTGGCGGAGCATCTCCCGCACGGCGTCACGCTTGAACCGAACCGTCAACTTAGCGACATATCGACCGCCGCCGAATTTCTCTTCCGTGACCGCGTAATCGCGAATCGCCCGCCGAACAGCTTTTATATCGATATCCGGAAGACGGTCGTAATCGTCCCTCAGTGTTATTTTCTCGATCAGCTGTTGCAGCGCGTCCTGTTGGGCCTGTTCGATCCCACGCGTCTTGGCTTCCAATTCGTCGGCGGCACGCTCATCGACCGCGATGCCTTCCATCGTGTACAGGCTACGCACATCCGCTGCACTGGTTCCGGCCGAAAAGATTAGGACGATTACCGCGCTCGCAAACACACTACTGGGCAAGGCCCATCGATCGGACATTGCAAACGTCTCCGGATGAAGTATTTTCGGCCTATTGATATATACAAGTTTCACCGTGAGGACACCATAGCCGCTCCGCCCCCAAATACTCCGATGACGTACCGCAACGCGGGCGTGGACATTGACGCAGGAAACGCTCTCGTCGAAGCAATCAAACCGTTGGCCCGGTCGACCGCGCGACGTGGCGCCGATGCCGCCCTCGGCGGCTTCGGCGGATTGTTCGACCTGCGCGCCGCCGGATTTGAAGATCCGTTACTGGTCGCCGCGACAGACGGCGTCGGCACGAAACTCAAACTCGCCTTCAATACCGGCATTCATGATACCGTGGGCATCGATCTGGTCGCCATGTGCGTAAATGACCTGGTGGTGCAAGGCGCGGAACCGTTGTTTTTCCTAGATTACTTGGCTACCGGTCATTTAGAGGCCGATGTGGCAGCTGCGGTCGTCTCGGGCATCGCGGATGGGTGCCGTCAGGCTGGATGCGCCCTTATCGGCGGTGAGACGGCCGAAATGCCTGGCATGTACGGCGACGGGGAATACGATCTGGCCGGATTTGCGGTCGGTGCCGTCGAGCGCACGAATGTCATCGACGGACAGAAGGTTGCCGCCGGAGATATCCTGCTCGGCTTGGCATCGAACGGCGTCCATTCGAACGGTTTTTCACTGGTCCGTCGCGTAATCGAGCATACGGGTGTTACATTTGATGCCCCTGCTCCCTTCGATTTCCGGCAGAGCCTCGGCGAATCGCTGCTCGCGCCGACGAAAATCTATGTGAAATCTTGCCTCGCCGCGATCGGGACCGGTGGCGTCCATGGAATTGCCCATATTACAGGTGGCGGATTCGTCGAAAACCTTCCGCGAGTCATCCCGGACGGCCTCGGCGCCCATCTCGATAAATTGTCTTGGCCATCGCTGCCAGTCTTCGAATGGATTGCGGATGCCGGGAATGTCCCGAGCGCAGAGATGCAGCGAACCTTCAATCTGGGCATCGGGATGGTGTTGATCCTCCACCCGGACACCGCTGAGCAAGCCATGGAAGTGCTCCGCGAGCATGGCGAATTAGTCTATGAGATCGGCCGGATCATCGAACGGGACGGCGGCCCCGAAATCACCATCGAGGAATGATAGGTTGGAGGGTCGGTTGAAACTTTCCGTGCTGATCTCTGGCCGGGGCAGTAATCTACAAGCGTTGATCGACGCCTCCTTAGCGCCAGGGTTTCCGGCCGAAATCGTCCGCGTTATTTCCAATATTCCGGGAGCGGGCGGACTGGAGCGGGCTTCAACCGCCGGCATTCCGACCGCTGTCGTTCCGCACAAGGATTATCCCGATCGAGAGAGTTTCGAATCCGCATTAGATCGAGAAATACGGTCCGCCGGGACGGAGCTCATCGCGCTTGCCGGATTTATGCGTCTATTGACGGAAGGCTTCGTCGACGAGTGGCGGGATCGGTTGATCAATATCCACCCATCGCTCCTACCGTCATTCAAAGGGCTTCACACCCATGAGCGAGCCCTCGAAGCCGGAGTTCGTTATACGGGCTGCACCGTCCATTATGTCCGGCCCGCGATGGATGAGGGACCCATTATCGTACAATCAGCGGTACCGGTCCTATCCGGAGATGATGCCGACACCTTGGCTGGGCGGGTGCTGGCACAGGAACATGCGATCTACCCGCTCGCGGTGCGGCTTATCGCGGAAGGTCGGGTCCAGGTCGACGGGGAACGCGCCATCATCAAAGGCGAAAACCTCCAAGCACCTGGTGCGACGATTAATCCCCTCGTCTAGCCGTTTAGATATCTTGCGCTTAGGCGTTCAAACGTATACGTAATTCTTAGAATTCAAGCTATTGGGGAGACGCACGGAAATGGCTCCGGAACTCGATTATCTTAAATCCTCGGACGAACACCTCAAGACATGGGGACTTGTAACCAAGCTCTTTATCGTGTCGGTGGTCGGACTCACTATTCTTTTGGGATTGATGGCAGCAACGCTTGTCTAAGCGATCCGGCATATAGGAAGAATAAAAGGCGCGCCGTAATGGCGCGCCTTTTAATTTGCCTGGCCTAACGACTGTTCGCGTCGTTAGCCGACGATCTCCAAACCAGCAAAGAAGTACGAAATCTCCCATGCGGCGGTATCAGGCGCATCGGATCCGTGGGCTGAATTGGCTTCCACGGATTCACCAAAATCCTTACGGATCGTTCCCTCATCGGCATTCGCCGGATTGGTCGCGCCCATAATCTCTCGGTTCTTTGCAATGGCGCCTTCGCCTTCGAGAACCTGCACCACGATCGGTCCCGAGGACATAAATTCACACAAATCCCCAAAGAACGCGCGCTCGCTGTGTACGTGATAGAATTGTTCCGCCTGCTTTTGCGTCAGATGCATCCGCTTCTGCGCAACGATGCGAAGACCCGCTTGCTCGAACCGTGCATTTATCTGCCCGGTTAGATTGCGCCGGGTCGCATCCGGCTTAATAATCGATAGTGTTTTCTCGACCGCCATGTTGGACAGCCTCCATAACCTTGCCATTCTGATAAGGCGGCGGGTTATAGACGCACTGTGGGCCAACGGCAAGTAGTTCCTGATCCGCAAAATATCCGTTCTAATGCCTGACAAGCGCTGCGCCGCATGATATTGACCCCGTCCCATGTTGACCCTTAGTGAACTCTCCATCCGCATCGGCGGACGTGTCTTGATCGAAAACGCCTCGGTGCAGCTGCCCGAGCGCGGCCGTGTCGGCTTGGTTGGTCGCAACGGAACCGGCAAATCGACCCTGCTGAAAGCCATCCTCGGAGAAATTGGACTTGAGTCCGGCGCCATCCAACACCGAAGCAACGCGCGCATCGGAACCGTCGCCCAGGAAGCGCCCTCCGGCGAGCAAACACCGCTAGAGCATGTCTTGGCCGCCCACACAGAACGCTCCGCGCTGTTGGCCGAGTTGGAAGAGGCCAGTGACGGCACTCGCATAGCGGCAATCCACGATCGCCTCAACGATATCGATGCACATTCCGCACCGGCGCGTGTCGCCCGTATATTAGCGGGATTGGGTTTCGACGACGCGGCGCAGTCACGCCCTCTTGGTACGTTTTCGGGCGGCTGGCGCATGCGGGTCGCATTGGCCGCCGGACTGTTTAGCGAGCCGGATTTTCTGCTGCTCGATGAGCCAACAAACCACCTCGATCTGGAAGCCTCGATCTGGCTCGAAGGCTTTCTCGCGCGATATCCGAACGGTCTACTGTTGGTCAGTCATGACCGCGACCTGCTCAACCGGGTGGCCGACGGCATCCTCCATCTCGACCACCAACGATTGACCTATTACACCGGTAATTTTGAGCGCTTCGAACGGACCCGCCGCGAGAAACTCGCCCAGCAGCAAGCGATGTACGAACGCCAACAAACTGAGCGAAAACACATCCAGTCCTTCGTCGACCGCTTCCGCTACAAGGCCAGTAAAGCGCGGCAGGCGCAAAGCCGGTTAAAAATGCTGGAACGAATGGAGCCGATCGCCGCCGTGGCGGGAGAACGCACCGCGACCTTTCAATTTCCAAAACCCGCCGAGCTAGCGCCGCCGATTTTCGTCCTCGAACGTGCCGCCGTCGGGTACAGCAAAGACACGCCGATTTTACGCGGCCTCGACGTGCGAATGGACATGGACGACCGGATTGCATTGTTGGGCGCCAACGGCAACGGCAAGACAACCTTCCTGCGGTTGCTCGCCGGCGAACTCTCCCCAATGGACGGTGAGCTCAGACGCACGTCCAAGCTCGACGTCGGTTATTTCGCACAGGATCAATTCGATCAACTGGACCCAAATATCACATCTTTTCAACACCTTCTGACAAAGATGCGCGATGACGGAGAGGCGAAAGTCCGCGGCCATCTCGGCCGGTTCGGGTTGGAGCAAGCCAAGGGCAATACCAAGATTGGCGATCTCTCGGGTGGCGAAAAAGCGCGACTCGTGCTTGCGACGATAACCACCAAGAAGCCACATATGTTGCTGTTGGATGAGCCGACTAACCACCTCGATATCGATGCGCGAGAAGCCTTGGTCCAAGCCCTCAACCAGTTCGAAGGCGCGGTCGTGCTCGTCAGCCATGATCCGCATCTGGTCTCACTCGTGGCGGACCGACTATGGGTGATTAAAGATGGCCGATGCGCGGCCTTCGACGGTGACGTGGCCGACTACCGCCGGGAAATCCTGGATGCCGGACGACAGGCGCGGCGCGAGGAGAAAAAGGATAACGGCAATCCACCGGCATCTAAAAAGGAAGACCGACGGCGGCGGGCGGAAATGCGTGCGGCTCAGGCCGCGCTGCGAACCGCCGTCCGCGATACGGAAAAACAAATGGAGGCCTTGGCCGGGAAACGCGACAAACTGGCCGCGAAACTGGCGGACCCGAAAATCTATGAAGGGCCAACCGCCGACTTCGCCAAACTGGCGAAACAGAAAGCCGACCTCGACCAAGACCTAACCAATGCGGAGGCCGCCTGGCTTCAAGCGCAGGAAGCCTTAGACGCGGAAGCATGAGCCAGCCAGCACTCATCATCCGGCGTGCTGACACGTCGGATGCCGCGACGCCTGAGACCGTCGAGCGCATCGTCGCCATTATTAACGAGGCCTATCGCTGGTCCGAGGCCGAACAGTGGACGGAAGAAAAGACCCGCACCGAACACGCCGAAGTCAGCTTACTTCTCACCAATCAAAAAATGTTGCTCGCGTATGCGGATAACACCCTCGCCGGTGTTGTCAAAATAGAAGAGATCGCGCCCGGCATAGGCGGATTCGGCATGCTAGCGACCGACCCCGACGGATTGAAAAAGGGTGTTGGCCGCGCCCTAGTGGCCGAAGCCGAAGCCTGGGGCCGGGCGATGAGGTTCGCGGAAATGGAAATCGAAATCGTTCGCGCCGAGTCACCCAATGCCCATAAAATCCTTTTGCATGAATGGTATACCCGCCTCGGCTATATCGAGCAGGAAACATATCCCATCGCGGAGCGCATTCCGGAAATTGCAGCCCTGCAGCGCCTTACCTGCGTGAGCACGGTCTATCGCAAGCCTCTCAATTAACGGAGCGGGCTTTAATGTGGCAAGCCGTCCATCCCGACATAGTTCGGCAACGCTTCGATTCGGCGCATCCACGCGATGACGGCGGGATACGGGTCTAGCGACACCTGACCTTCCCAAACCAGCCCCACATAGGGATAAACCGCAATATCCGCGATGGTTGGCCCGTCGCCGACCAACCAGTCACGATTGCCGAGATGGTCTTCCAGCACCTGGAAAGCGCCTCGCGCCAGTTCCTGTGCACCCGCATGATCGCCAGGGCGGTTGAACTTTGGAATTGCGCGAGCCACGGCGGGGCCGTCCCACATCTCCTTGGCGGCAAAGGACAGCCACTGCGTGACATGAGCCTGGCCCACCGGGTCGGCCGGTAGCCATGTATTGGCCGAATCGTATTTCCGCGCCAAGTAGACCAAGATCGCTTGCGAATCCCAAACTGTCACATCGCCGTCTTCCAGTGCCGGTACTTTACCCAACGGATGGCGAGCTAAATGATCGGCCGATTTCTGCTCCGCTTTTGGTAGGGCAATCGACACTTTGTCGTAATCGAGGCCCAGGAACGAAAGCATCATCCGTGCTTTATGACAGTTGCCCGACGGCGGGGCATCATAAAGTTTCATAGGATTGGTTACTCCGAATTCTGTGTTTCTGAGTCGCGACTCTCGGCCTTCTTTTCCCAAGCGCCGCGGTCTGTTTGTTGCCAATAGGTCAGATCGAACCCAGCATCCTTGCGGAGTTTCCAGTGATCCCGCGCGCCCGCAACCGCGACGTCATCGCGGCCGTCGAACATCTCGCAACATAGATCGAAATCGGCAATCTTGTCAGAATTTGCCCCATCGACCAGGAATAGGACATTGGCCGCATTGGGATTCTCGTCATCTTCGGTCAGCCAGATGGGCTGGCGGTCGGGAAATCCATCCTTCTTGCTGCCATGCGGCAGAAACCCCTCCCGCGTATTAGTCCAAAGAATGCCGTTAAGAACTTCCACGCGGTCCGGCGATCCCGCCATGACGACAGCCCGCCAACCACGCTCAAGGGTTTTCTCCAGAAGTTTCGGCAACGTTTGCTCCAGCGTATTGCGCTGTAGGTGATAGAACCGAACCTCCGTCACGTCGATCTAGCCCTCGTAATTCTCTCGTACGAAGCGGTCGAGAAGACGAACGCCGTAGCCGGTCCCGCCACGCGGTACGATCGGCGAGGTGGAATTCGACCACGCCATGCCAGCGATATCGAGGTGCGCCCAGGGCACCTTATTGACGAAGCGCTGTAGGAACTGTGCCGCCGTGATGGAGCCGCCGTCCCGTCCGGCCACATTCTTCATATCGGCGCCATCGGTATTGAGCTTCTTGTCATATGCATCGCCCAACGGCATGCGCCAGACCTTCTCACCGGTGGCGAGCCCCGCCTTCATCAGCTGTTCGGACAGCTTGTCGTCGTTCGAAAACATGCCCGCATGCTCGTGACCGAGACTGATGATGATCGCCCCCGTCAATGTCGCGAGATCGATCATGAATTGCGGTTTAAAACGCTGCTGTGCATACCAAAGCACATCGGCCAGAACGAGGCGGCCTTCGGCATCGGTGTTGTGAATCTCGATGGTCTGGCCCGACATCGAGGTGACGATATCGCCCGGCCGCTGAGCGTTACCATCCGGCATGTTTTCGACGAGACCGATCATACCTATGGCGTTTACTTTCGCCTTGCGCCCCGCGAGCGCCTTCATCAGCCCAGAGACAGTACCCGCACCGCCCATATCCCACTTCATGTCTTGCATGCCGGGCCCAGGTTTCAAGGAAATGCCACCGGTATCGAAGGTGACACCCTTGCCAATAAACGCGACTGGTTGTTGCGACTTGGCCGCACCATCCCAGCGCATGATCGCAATTTGGCTCTCCCGCACCGAGCCCTGCCCGACACCGAGCAGTGAGCCCATGCCGAGTTTCGCCATTTGTTTCTCGCCCAATATCTCTACCTTCACGCCAAGCTTCGTGAGAGCTTTGACCTCTTTTGCAAAGGTTTCCGGATACAGGACATTCGGCGGCTCGGAGACCAAGTCGCGGGTAAAGAATACGCCTTCAGCAATCTTCTCCAAAGGTGCATAGGCGCGCCGCGCAGCGGCCGCCCCCTTCACGCGAATGGCCAAAGCCCGCAACGTCGGCTTAGCATCGGCTTTTTCCTGGGTGCGATATTTGTCGAACCGGTAGCTCCGCAGATGCGCGCCATGTGCGACATTCGCCGCCGCTTCCGGTAAATCCCGACCCGTCGCTTCGAGCGCCACTTGCGCCGCCTTCACACCCATCTGATTAAGATGCGCGTATAGACGCCCGCCGAGAGCCAACTGATCCTGTTCGTTAAGGCCCTTACCGACGCCGGCCATGACGATCCGTCCATAGGCCACGCCTCCCGGCGCCACGACATCGAGGAGCTGCGACTTCTTGCCTGAAAACCGGCTTTCCTTGATGGCGCGCGACAGCGCACCACCAGTGGCCTTATCGAGTTGTCTTGCGGTTGCAGACAATTTACCGCCGTCGCCGACGCAAACTATTACGGCGCCGGTTTTCGGCAGTCCCGGTTCTGAGAACGAAAGCTTCATGAGTTCCTCTTGCGATATTCGTCATAGCACCGCGACACGCGATAGCCCTCAGTCACTCTACTCCGGCACCAGCAAAAGAAAAGCATGTCACCCATCGATTTGACGCTTCGCCCGGCGGGCGGATAGGTTACACTCTTATATTGACCAGTAAGACAGGATCCGACGCTTTTCCAGTGCCGCTCGAATATGACGACGCTCTTTCGCTACATCACAAAACAGCTTCTCTTCACGACACTTCTCGTGACGGCGATCCTGTGCATGATTTTTTGGCTCGCAAAGGCCTCGACCTTGTTGGACTTCATTCTCAATCGCGGTCTGGATATCGGTTTTTTCCTTTATATGAGTATGCTCATCCTACCGCGATTGCTGATCATCATTTTGCCCATCGCTACTTTCGCCACATTACTATTCTGCTATTACCGTCTTCAGACCGATAGCGAAATCGTCGTAATGCGGGCAGCTGGGACTAGCACTTATGCCCTGGCGAAACCTGGTTTAGTCGTCGGTGGGATCATAGCCGTGTTCATGACCGTGCTGACTACATTCCTTTTGCCCGCGTCGTACCGTGAATTCAAGGATCAGGAATTCGCCATCCGACACGAGTTCGGGTCGGTTTTACTGCAAGAAGGTTCCTTCAATACGATCGCGCCGGGGGTCACTGTATTCGTGCACAAACGCGGTGCAGACGAGGAACTGCAAGGGATCATGCTTCATGACAATCGGGACCCGGAGAAACCGCAAACATGGCTCGCCGAGAGAGGGGCGATGGTCGCTACCGATGACGGCCCGCGCGCGCTTTTGCTCAACGGCAATCGACAACAAGTCGACCGTGTCCGCGGTACATTTTCGATGTTGCTTTTCGAACAGACCACCCTCGACATAGCGGAAGCCACGGGATCCAGCGGTACACGCTGGCGGGAACCACGCGAGCGTTTCCTCCACGAGCTATTCGACCCACAGGACACGCTCCCAAGTGAAACTTATTACGCCGACCTCATTGCGGAAGGTCACAACCGATTGGTCCAACCGATTCTGCCGCTCACGTGTGCGGCCGTAACCCTCGCGATCTTGCTAACCGGCAGCTATAGTCGACGCGGACAGGTCGTTGATATTTGCATGGCGGTCTTCGCGACCGTCATCATCCTGGTCATCAGCCTGGGCATGAGAAGTCTAGCCGGCAAGCAACCGGTTATGATTTATGCCATGTACGCCAACGCGTTAATGCCCCTGGTGATCGCCCTCTACTACATCGTGATTTCGCGTAAACTGCGCATCTCTTGGATGGCGCGCCGAGCCCTGAAGCGCGGGACATCGGACGACGAGGAACATCAGCCGGCTTGAATGATTTCTCCATGCCGGGTGCAGCTGACCTCGGTTAATTCGACAAACAAATCAGCGATCGATTCCGGCGTCTTCAAGGTCTCCGGATCTTCACCGGGAAATGCCTGGGCCCGCATGTTGGTGCGGGTAGCACCTGGATTGAGCAGATTTACCCGCATATCAGTATTTTCAACCTCGTCCGCATAGCATTTAACAAGAGCATCGAGGCCGGCTTTCGTCGTGGCATAGGCGCCCCAATAGGCAATACCGCGCGAAGCACCCGATGTCACGAAGACAGCGCGCCCCGCATCGGACGCCCGTAAGAGGGGGTCGAGGCTGCGGATCAATCGATAATTCGCGGTCAGGTTTAATTGCACCGCATCTTCCCAGACACCGGGATCAATATGGCCGACGGGGGAGAGGATACCGAGGGTCGCGGCATTGGCGACAAGAATATCAAGCTTGCCGAAACGTTGGTGGAGCGCCGCCCCCATCTGGTCAATTTCGTCGAAATCCTTTAAATTTAAAGGTACGAGCGTGGAACTGCCGCCGTGCTGTTGCACGATGTCGTCAATTTCCTCCAAGCCACCCACCGTGCGAGCCGTCAGGATCAAATGCGCGCCTTCCTCGGCGAACCGCACCGCCACCGCCGCGCCAATACCCCGACTGGCGCCGGTGATCAACGCGATCTTGCCGTCGAGCCGCCCGGCCATTAGGCGATTTCTGCGAGAAGCGAGAGTTGCCGGCCCGTGGTGCCATCTTCCTGGTCGGTCAGACGAATGGGATACTCTCCGGAGAAACAAGCGTCGCAATAGGCCGGTGCGTCAGGGTCACGACCCGGCGCGCCCATAGCTCGGTAGAGGCCGTCCATCGAGATAAACGCCAAGGTGTCGCATCCGATAAGCTTTCGCATGCCTTCGATGTCGAGCCGTGAGGCCAAGAGCTGATCGCGTTCTGGTGTGTCGACGCCGTAGAAACAGGAGTGCTTCGTCGGCGGACTGGCAATTCGCATATGCACTTCTTTCGCGCCGGCGTTTCTGACCATCTCGACGATCTTCGAAGAAGTGGTCCCCCGCACAATCGAATCGTCGACCAAGACCACCCGCTTACCTTCGATGTGGGCGCGGTTTGCATTGTGTTTCAGTTTGACGCCCAAGTGGCGGATTTCCGACGAAGGTTCAATAAACGTCCGGCCAACATAATGATTTCGGATAATTCCCATCTCGTAGGGAACACCTGCTTCGTGCGCATAACCGATGGCGGAGGGCACGCCCGAATCGGGTACTGGCACCACCAAATCCACGTCAACAGGCGCTTCTCGCGCCAATTCCGCGCCAATTTTCTTGCGGGCCTGATAGACGGACAGCCCCTCGATGACGCTATCGGGAAAAGAAAAATAAATATACTCGAAGATGCAAAACCGCTGTTGGGCCGGCGGAAATGGAC
>CAXAGK010000067.1:0-12041 GCA_963968305.1 uncultured Rickettsiales bacterium
CGCGCGGCAGAGTCGGCTTGCCGGCGGATGTCAGCGCGCGCGGGGTAATCTTATCTTCAATCAAAACCGCCGCGGCTCCCAGCCTCCCATAAGCACGCACCGTTCGTTGCACGTTCATCGCATTGCCGTAGCCATGATCGCCATCGGCAAGCATCAGCAGGTTGGGGGCGGCGGCGCGGGTTTGGTTCAACGAATCCTGCATTTCCGCCGCCGTGATCAGATCGAGATCGGGCCCACCCAACCGACTGGCCGCCACGCAGGAGCCGGACAGAAACGCCGTCTTGTAGCCAGCTTGCCAGGTCATTTTAGCGCTCAAACCATCCCAGACAGCCGGCATGATAATAAATCCAGGTTCGGCGAGTATGGCGCGCAGATTATCGTGCGGGGTCATGGCAGGTTCCTCGGCTGTATTGGGCGGATGCGATGGTTGTACGACGATATGATATAGGGTTTTAGGGCCCGTATGGAACGGGAGAGTCTATCACCTGGTTCATCGTCAATCTGCATGCGTCCGGGTGCAAAAAAAGCCGGGCCAAAGCTGGCCCGGCGTATAAGTAAATAGGGAGGCTTCACGTCTGGGAGACGCAGGGTATTCAAACCCTCACCTGAAGGGGGATATCAGGCGGAAATGAACCGTTGCTGAGCTGCAGCAAGCTTCTAATCTGATATGGGACGGCGATAGCCCGATAACCACCTTCATTTAGGCACATCGACCATGCGTTTTTTGCATATCTCGCAACTAATCGCCACAGATGTCACAATGGTTAACACGCTTAGAACTGCGTTTCGGCGACTTTCCGCAGTAAAAACTCCCGAAATACCTCTATTCGTTTCGAATGCCTCATTTCTTCCGGATAAACGAAGTAACATTGCGTGGGCGGGCTAGAAATTTCGGGCAAAACCTGCACAAGGTTCGAATCCGGCGGCACCATATAGTCCGGCAAGTTTGCCAACCCAAGGCCACCTTGCACCGCAAGATACATCCCATAGAGATTGTTCACCGTAAAAGCCGGCCGGCGCTGATGTCCGGGCTGTGCGCAGACCTCCAACAACCAGTTGATCGTCGTCACCGGCAGCGGCTGGGCCTCGCCGTAAACAATCAGGCGGTGATGATCCAAATCCTCCGGCTGTTGCGGATATCCGAACTCCCGCAAGTAATCGCGGCTGCCATACACATGGGTGCGCACCTGCAGTATCTGACGCTGGATCAAATCCGGTTGCCGGGGGGCTCCCATCCGCAGCGCGACATCGGCTTCGCGCATCGTCAGATCAAGCTCGCCGTCAGTCAGCTGCAGGCTCACTTCGATATCCGGATAGAGTTCGACGAATTCTTTAATTCGCGGTGTGAGCCACGTGGAGCCAAGCGCCACTGTCGTGGTGATCTTCAACGGGCCCGAAGGGCGCTCCTGGCGTTCGGAGAGCTGCGCCTCGGCCATGGTCAGCATGTGGAAGACGTCGTGTACCGTCTGATAGAGCAATTCGCCCTGTTCGGTCAGCAAGAGGCCGCGGGCGTGTCGGTGAAACAACGGTGTCTTGAGCGAGGCTTCAAGCGAGCTGACCTGGCGGCTGACCGCTGATTGGCTGAGATTGAGCGCATCGCCCGCCCGAGTGAAACTCCCGGCGTCAGAGACCGCATGAAAGACCCGCAGTTTGTCCCAGTCCATCGCATCGGCGCGCCGGGTCGATTTGTTCCAAACCCCGCCCGCGCTGCTCCTAAAAGCCGAACATATGGTCGAAGCTGAAACTGCCCGACCCGTTTACGACCCCATGATAGCCGAAAAGCCGGCACGTGACGTCGCGTATAATGACATAGGGCCGATCACCCGCGCGGCGACGTTCGTCCGCATCGAAAACCTCCGAGTAGCGCCAATTGACGGACCCACCGCATGGAATCGGCAAATCTCTGCAGGCGATTTCCACCCCTGATCCGTCATGCAGAATCAGCTCAGTTTCGGATTTTTCGTGCCACGGCGTCGATGCCGAATAGATCAGGTGACACATTGTATCGTCAGGAGCCGGCCCGAGGCGCAGGAACAACCGCGTGCTGAGACCTGGTGCCGGGCCGTTATAGGATTGCGGCTCGTCGCGATAGGTTAGCACCGTGTTGAAGATATGCGCGCCAAAACTCGTCTCCGCCTCATGGCCGCTCTCACGATGTTGGTAGCGGAACAGGCCGTGCAACCAACCATCCGCGCCGCCGCCATCCGCAAAGTCGTAGATCAGTTCCATATGGCCGTAGCCTTCGCCGAGCGATCTATTCACCAGACCATCGAGTGACAGGCAGTCCGTATGATCGCGCGGCAGGCAGCCAAAACGGTGGCGGGCGACTTCCTGGCCGTCGGGATTATAGACCGCTAACGCCAACGGCAGATTCTCTTGTGCTGTCGACATCGGGGTCGGCAAGGCGAGGCTACTGAACTCAGCCATCGGCAAAACAGGAGCCGGCAGAATGTAGGATTTACCCAAAAGATTGCTCAATTCCGCGATTTTCGGGTCGGCTTTCAAATCTACCCTTTCAACATTCGGGTGCGAAATCCGTGAGCGTCCAGTCTTCGCATTCGCGATCTCATAGCGGGGTCGGACGAAATGCTTGCCTGCCCAGATCTCTATCTGCTCCGGCCACGCGAGGTCGGGCAACAATTCCGCGACATCCAAGGCATAAGACCCAAAGGCCGGAAGCTCGCGGTCGAGCCGGACGATAGTGTCGTCGCCCATCCGATTGAGACCGATGGTCCCGGCCGGGATCACACAAGGATGGCTGTTCTGCACCCAGAGAGTGACCTGTTCCCCGTCGGCGGGGGCGGGCAGACCCGCATATAAATCCGACGGCCACGCATTCGCATCATGTGTACAGGAGAGCACTTCAGGTGCATCGCCATAGGTGTCGAGCGCATATTTGACGACGTCGTGCCCGAACGCATTGATCGCGTGCAAGAATAATTGGCCGGTAAAAGCACCGAGATCGAAACGCTCACGCACCTCGCGGCTGTCAATAACGACAGAGCCTACACCGGACGGTAGATCCTCACGCCATTCGATCAATACTTGCCCGGCTTCATCGAACAGGCAGCACCACATCCAGACATTCTTGGCACCATAGCCTGCCCAGTAGTTCGCGCTCACGACCCGGGTGTGATGGCCCTCACCGTCGCGGAAAAAAGCGAAGTTAGTCGCAAAATTAATCGGCTCCAAATAGCGGCGTTTGTTGGTCACCATCTCGTCTTCCAGCCGCACCTGATCGAGGGTCACGAGCTCGGCACCCTTGGGGAGAAGGTGGCTGATGTGCTCAGCAACGCGCTCTGTATCAAAGCCTGGGATAAAGACGGTCCGTGCACCACTTTGCGACAGGTCGGTGACCGGCTGGGTGGTTTGACCGAAAACGATTTCGCCGATCCGCTCGATATCTTGCACGAATACGCCCACAAGATACAACGCACCGCAATCGTGTATTTCAGCAAACGGAGCCGCCAGACCAAGCGGGTCATAGATCGCGACTGGCCCTTCCATGCCGGCGATCAGGTCTTGGATACGCTGTGCCGTCAACGGATGTCCGGCCGCTTTGAAGAATGAGAAGCCACCGGTGATGTTACTAAACGTTTCGATCGATAAGGCCATAGGCCGCCTAGTATCCTCTTATGTCAGGTCACGAGACCGATGCGTTTGAAGAAGGACGAAAATTTATGCCGCCGTTGCTCGCGTCGCACATAGCGCTCCTCGGTAACCCAGTTGAGCTGGATGGCCCGCCGTTCGCCCTCAAAGGATTTGTGCCCGTGCCAAGCGGTCTCCGAACATTTAAACGCCAACATCGTGCCCTCATCGGGCGGCACTTCAGCGACATAATCCTCGATATCGTCCGGCTGGCCCAACAAGCGCAAACGACCGCCTTCCTTTTCCCAACTCGGATTTAGATAGAGTAAAACAGTGACAATCTTATCCTTCGAATCCGTGTGAATTTTACCGTCCCGCGCGCGACATTTCCCGCGCACCGTCACCATTGTCGGGCGCTTCCAAAGGTCGGTACAAAATTTTTCTGATAACATTTCCGTCACTTCGGGACCGCGCAGATCTTCGACCAGCTCACCAAAGGCAGGACCGTACTCAAGCGCCGTCAGCGGAACGCTGCCCGGCCGTTCCATTTTGGGAAAATTGCGCAATGCGGAATGCAGCGCCTCGCCGCTCACCAAACCCGGCGCAACGAGATGCTGGAACGGCTCCGCCACTACTGGTGCCGCGCGTAGCTTTTCATGATCGATCAGGGACATTGGTTCGCCGAATATCGTCGCGATCGGAAAGATACGGCGAAGCACGTAAATCTGGCAATGCCCGCGATTCCCCTGCGGCGATCCGTCGCCATCGATTACAGCCCAAGCCGGGCAACGATTTCGCGCGCCACGCGGGACGTCTCGTCAAGCCGCACTGGCCGCCATTCCTCAAGCTTTCCCTGAAATGGCCTGGTATGGCCGGCCAGGCGCATCTCCGTGTGGAAGCGCTCAAACTTACTACCGCTACCCCCCTCCAACGCCAGGACATGCACCGGCTTCCCGGTGAAGCAGGCTTCGGAAATCATATTGACCGAATCGCCAGTGACGAGAATGGAATCCGCCTGCGCCAGAAAGGCAAAATATGGGTTGCCTCCCATCCCGTCCCAAAAGTAGATCTTCGGTCCGGCAATACGCTCGCGGAGCAACGCCAGATTTTCCTCGCCGGTGCGCCGCGACGCGGTGACCAGGAGCCCGCACCCTGATCGCGCGACCAAGCCCTGCAGATCATCTGCCAAGCGGCGCGTGATTTCCGCCGTCATTTGATAAGTGCTGTTCGTCCCGCCGATAAGAACTGCGATCGTGGGATGCGGTATGTCCTCGAACACCGCGCCCTGTCGCGCTGCCGCCGCCGCGAGAACTCCTTCAGTAATCCGATGCATCGAGCCCTTAACCTTGATGACATTCGGCCCACCCAGACCGTCATGGGACTGCCCGATGATCGCATCATAAGCATCCACCGCTGTACGCGGATGCTGCGCGTGGACTGCCTTCGCGCGCCCATCACTCTGCCGCTTTACCCACAATGCGGGCCCAATCGCGCGGCGACCGCAACTCACCACGACATCCGGCCAAGGCGGTTGAAGCAGTGTGCCGCACTTTCCCAATCCGGACACCCATCGCGGCCACAGACCAGCAGGCAAAAGTGACCACGGTCGCGCGGGCACCACCGTCTTTTCGTCGACCTCAAAATTTCCAGCACTCCGCGCGATGGCATTGGCCAAGCCTACCGCCTGATTGACCATTCCGATCTTTCCATCGGTGATTGCCCAAATTGCCCGCTCCACCATCTCTTACCCATTCAGCCTTTGGCGCAAGCCCGCCGGATCATTCATCCTCTATCACGCAATGACAAGGCGGTTCGTCTTGCTCTTACAGCCTTAAGAGTAATATTATTGCGCGCGAATCAACAGGGCTCGGACCGTCATCGGTGAAACGCGTAAAACTCGATAAAATCGACCGTAAAATCCTCCGCGATCTACAGGACGATGGGCGGATGACCAATGTCGACCTGTCGAAACGAGTCGGTATTTCGGCACCGCCCTGTCTGCGGCGCGTACGGGCGTTGGAGGATTCGGGCTATATCCGCGGCTATCATGCGGACGTCAATCACGAAGCGCTTGGTTACGGCGTCACGGTATTCGCTCAAGTCGGGCTGACAAGCCAGGCAGAGAGTGATCTCAAAGCCTTCGAGAGTCTGGTGGAAAGCTGGCCCGAGGTTCGGGAATGCCACATGTTGGCCGGAGAGGCCGACTTCATTCTGAAAGTCGTCGCCGCTGATTGGGACACTTATAATCGCTTCCTCACCACAGAGTTAACCTCCGCCCCCAATGTCAGCCACGTAAAATCAGCCTTAGCGATCCGCACATCGAAATACGCATTCGGCATTCCGATCCCAGTCGAAGACGGATCTGCGGGAGATTGACCTCCAACCGAGTATCGTAAATGCCCCTCAGCATGTCTTTCTATCAGGACCAACTCATTGCATTGGGAAAGACCAGCGCGGCGCTTCCCGACGCACAACGCCTCATCTACGTGCGTCATGGCAGCGTTACAGCGAACGGCGCCGAATTGAAAAAAGACGAATATGCATACATTTCCGGCGTGCTTGATTTGGAAGGGATCGCCGATTGGTCAGAGGTCTGGCGCTGGGAACTCGCCACACCGAACGCCGCACCGGCCCTCCTAAGCGGTACCGGACTACACACCATTCCCAAACTCTCGCGCGCGATCACGACGCTGGCCATCGAGCCCGGCACCGAATGGCGGTTCCGCCTCGATAGTGTCACCAGCGTCGCCGGTCGGGTGACGCCGCGACACCAACACCATGGCCCGGGCATTCGATGCCTCTATCAGGGAACTTTCAACGTGCAGGACGCCTCTCACCTCAGCGCGAATCAAGGCCCGGGAGACGCCTGGTGGGAATCCGGCGTCGATACGGTCGTAGCGTGGCATTCGACCCAAATGCCCGCCATCTTCGTGCGAGCAATGGTTTTGCCAATCTATTTGGCAGGCGAGATGTCCAACATCTGGTTAGCCGACAGCCCGTCGTCGCAGTCGAACTGGCGACTATTCATCGATCAGGAAATCACCATTTAGCGAACGCACCTGTATGGTCGCGCCCTCGGGTGATTACTGATAGGAAATCTTGATGATTTCGTAGTCCTTGTGTCCGCCCGGCGTCACGACCTCGGCAATGTCACCGACCGACTTGCCGATCAGTGCTCGCGCCAGCGGGGCCGATACTGACAGCAGACCGGAGGTCACATCGGCTTCGTATTCGCCGACGAGCTGATAAGCGACTTCATCGTCCGTATCACAATCGGCCAACTCGACCTTGGCACCAAACTTCACTTGGTCCCCGGATACTTTCGAGACGTCGATAACCTCGACCCGGGTGAGCTTATCTTCGAGTTCAGCAATTCGACCCTCGATAAAGCTCTGCCGCTCCCGTGCCGCGTGATACTCCGCGTTCTCGGATAAATCGCCATGCTCGCGCGCCGCAGCGATCGCCTTAATCACTGCGGGTCGTTCTTCGTTCTTGAGCGTCTTCAATTCTTCCTGAAGCCGCGTGAAACCGTCGGAGGTGATCGGAAAGGACCCCATATTCGCCATCCAAGTCTAAGAGAGTAACCGACCTCGCGGCGGTCGCCGCGAGTTAGCGCATCTCCCGCCGCGTCGGGTGCGGCGTCTTAAAACGAACCTTTAAAGTACGACTGCAGTGGGGCGACTTCAAGGGACCCTTCTCGTAATGCTGCAATCGCGCACACGGCCGCATCTGCGCCCGCTCGAGTCGTATAATACGGAATCTCCCGCATCAACGCCGTTCGGCGTAGGCTGAAACTGTCTTCAATGGCCTGCGCGCCTTCTGTTGTATTGAAGACGAGCTGAATATTTCCATCGATCATCGAATCAACGATATGAAGGTTTCCTTCGAGAACCTTATTGATTGTCCGCACGGTAACGCCGTGCTCTTCGAGGAATCGCGCGGTCCCGCGCGTCGCCACAATTTCAAAATCCATCGCGGCTAAATTCCGGACCGGCTCTAGGATTGCATCCTTGTCTTCGTCCTTGACGGATACAAATACCGCCCCTGATGACGGTAACACAACGCCTGCGCCCATCTGTGCCTTGGCAAAGGCCCGCCCAAAATCAGCGTCCAAACCCATGACTTCGCCGGTTGATTTCATTTCCGGCCCCAGCATCACGTCGACACCCGGGAAGCGGCGAAACGGGAAGACCGCTTCCTTAACCGCGACATGATTGCCGGTGGCCTCAACGGACAAATTAAAATCAGCCAATTTTTCACCGGCCATTACTCTTGCCGCGATCTTGGCCACGGGTACGCCCGTCGCCTTAGCCACGAATGGTACGGTCCGGCTGGCGCGCGGGTTGACTTCGATCAGATAGACTTTCTCGTTCTTTACGGCGAATTGAACGTTCATCAATCCGACGACATGGAGCGCCTTGGCCAAGGCTTCCGTCTGCCGGCGCACCTCAGCCAACACATTTTCGCTCAACGAGTATGGCGGCAAGGAACAGGCGCTGTCGCCCGAATGAATGCCTGCTTCCTCAATATGCTCCATGATACCGGCCACATGCACGATATCTCCGTCACATAGCGCATCGACATCAAGTTCGATTGCATTGTTTAAAAATTGATCAATCAGGACCGGATGATCGCCAGAGACTTGCACCGCCGTCGCCATGTAGCGGCGCAGTTGGGCCAAATCGTGCACCAGCTCCATCGCCCGCCCACCCAGGACATATGAGGGACGGATCAGCACCGGATAGCCAATACTCTCGGCAATACGCTCCGCCTCCTCGACGGAGGTCGCGGTACCGTTCGACGGTTGCGCCAGATCGAGTTCCGTCACCAATTTTTGGAAGCGCTCGCGGTCTTCCGCGAGATCGATGGCATCCGGGTCCGTGCCCAAAATCGGGATGCCCGCTGCCTCCAGCCCCTTGGCGAGTTTCAGTGGCGTTTGACCGCCGAATTGCACGATAACGCCCTTAACCGAGCCCCGTGCCTGTTCGCCACGTACCAATTCGACGACGTCCTCGTCGGTCAGAGGTTCGAAATATAATCGGTCCGAGGTGTCATAATCGGTGGAAACAGTCTCCGGGTTACAGTTGACCATGATGGTCTCATAGCCGGCTTCGCGCAGCGCCATGACCGCATGAACGCAGCAATAGTCAAATTCGATGCCTTGGCCGATCCGATTCGGGCCACCGCCCAAAATGACCACTTTTTCGCGATCCGTGATGTCGGTTTCCGACTCGCCCAACTCAACACCGTCGCCTTCATAGGCGGAATACATATACGGCGTCATGGACGGAAATTCGGCGGCGCAGGTATCGATTCGCTTGTAGACCGGAACCAAATCCACTGCGCGGCGGCGCGACGCCACTTCATGGCCTGACAATCCGGTCAATTCGCCCAGACGTTCATCGGAGAAGCCCATTTTCTTATAGCGCAGGATATCGAGCTTCTTCTCCGGGAACCCGCCATCGCGCAATCGCGCTTCCGCAGAAACGATGTCTTCGATCTGCCGCAGAAACCAGCGATCAATCTTGCAAGCTTCGAAGATAGATTCGACATCCAGGCCATAACGGAAGGCCTGCGCCACGAGCAGAATGCGATCCGGTACTGGACGGCGCAACGCCGCCAAAATATTGGCCTGATCCACGACACCATCGACTTCCGCACCATCGATCTCGACCTCGTTCATGCCGGTCAGGTCGGTTTCCATCGACCGCAGCGCTTTTTGCAAGCTCTCCGTGAAGGTCCGACCGATGGACATGGCCTCGCCGACGGATTTCATCGCCGTCGTCAGGGTCGCTTCGGCACCGGGGAACTTCTCGAAGGTGAAGCGCGGCATCTTGGTGACCACATAGTCGATGGTGGGCTCGAAGCTCGCTGGTGTGACTTTGGTGATATCGTTGTCGAGTTCGTCGAGCGTATAGCCGACAGCCAATTTCGCGGCAATTTTCGCAATCGGGAAGCCGGTCGCCTTCGATGCCAAGGCCGAGGACCGGGAGACACGCGGGTTCATCTCGATCATGACGAGGCGCCCATCGTCCGGGTTGACCGCAAACTGGACGTTGGAGCCACCGGTATCGACGCCAATTTCCCGCAGACATGCGATCGAGGCATTCCGCATGATTTGATATTCTTTGTCGGTCAACGTCAGCGCGGGCGCCACAGTTATCGAGTCGCCGGTGTGAATGCCCATCGGATCGATATTTTCGATCGAGCAGATGATGATGCAGTTATCCGCGTTGTCCCGGACGACCTCCATCTCGAACTCCTTCCAACCGAGCACCGATTCCTCGACCAGCACTTCGGAGGTCGGCGAAGCATGTAGCCCGCTTTCCACGATCTCAAAATACCCTTCGCGGTTATAGGCGATACCGCCTCCGGTACCGCCAAGCGTGAAGGACGGCCGCAAAATTGCCGGCAGGCCTATCTCTTCCAAGGCCTCCTTGGCTTCTTCCAAATTGTGGATGAGGTAGCTGCGTGGACATTCGAGGCCGATGCTCTCCATCGCCTCCCGGAACAACTGGCGGTCCTCAGCCTTGGCGATAGCATCTGCCTTGGCCCCGATCAGCTCAATTCCTAGGCGCTCCAGAACACCGTCATGCCACAGATCGAGCGCGGTATTGAGACCCGTTTGTCCGCCCATCGTTGGCAACAGGGCGTCGGGGCGCTCGCGTTCCAAAATTTTACCGACAATTTCCGGCGTGATCGGCTCCACATACGTGGCGTCCGCCAACCCCGGATCGGTCATGATCGTGGCCGGATTGGAGTTCACCAGGATCACCCGGTACCCCTCCTCCTTCAGTGCCTTGCAGGCCTGAGTTCCAGAATAGTCGAATTCGCAGGCCTGGCCGATGACAATCGGCCCGGCTCCAATGATCACAATCGACTTAATATCGGTGCGTTTGGGCATTCAATTTGCTTCGTTGGAGGGGCGTTGGTCGGACATTACCGAGGGTCGCGGCAATGTCAAAAAGAATGTCACGATTCGCCCCCCATCAAGTGGATTTTGATCTATCCGGTATAAGTCGGACGCCCCTCGATGTCGTATTGCGGATCGCTGTAGCCGGGTGTCGACGGATGCCCCATTGCCACCAGCTTATCGATCAACGCCTCATCTTCCGGGGAAAACTCGTAATCGAGCGCCTCCAAATAGCCGTTCCAGTGGGCCACTGTGCGCGGCCCGGCGAGCACGCTGGTGACAATCTTGTTGTTCAGCACCCAAAGGGTCGCAAAGACTCCCGCCGACATGCCGCGCTTTTCCGCATGCACCTTAATCTTCTGCGCCATGACCAGCGATTCTTTACGGAACTCAGTCTCCATGATGCGTTGATCACCGCGCCCGGCTCGTGTGTCCTTGCCCGGTTTCACCTTTGGATCGTACTTCCCCGTCAGCACGCCGCGCGCCAGCGGCGAGTATGGCACGACACCCAAGCCATAATGCTGGCAGGCCGGCAAAACTTCGACTTCAGGCATCCGGTTCATGGCGTTGTAATAGGGTTGGCAGACGATCGGCCTCGGTACGCCCATCTGCTCACAAAGGCGCACGATCTCCGCCATTCTCCAGGAACGATAGTTAGAAAGCCCCCAATAGAGCACCTTACCGGACGCGATAATATCCCCCATGGCCGCCACCGTTTCCGCCAGCGGCGTCTCATGGTCTTCCTTGTGCAGGTACCAGATATCAATCCAATCGGTCTGCAGCCGGGTCAGGCTTTCATCTATGCCAAGCATCATATGCCGTTTGCCAAGACGGGTATCAAACTTGGCGGGGCCGCGCCGTGATCCGATTTTCGTCGCCAGAACCCATTGCTTGCGGTCCTTCTTCAGCAATTTGCCGAGGATCTTCTCCGAATAGCCGCCGCTATAGCCATCCGCCGTATCGATAAAATTGATGCCCCGTTTGCGCGCCGAGTCGATAATGCGAGCGACGGACTTGTCGTCACTGGCGCTGCCGAACATCATCGCACCGAGGCAGATAGGCGAGACTTGCAAGCCGCTATCTCCGAGTTGCCGGTACTCCATATTTCGTCTCCCTTGGGGATTTCATGCGTTGTTGGCCGGAACTTTATCTTGTGGTGCTGGTCCTGCAAAGTTGTGATCCTACCGCGTCCCGACTAAAAGAAACCCGGTTCAAATGGGGGAAATCACATGTCGCGCGAATATCCCGACTTCCCAATGGTCGGCGTCGGTGTCGTCGTCTGGAAAGAGGACGAAGTCCTGTTAATTCAACGGGGAAAACCACCGCGCGCCGGATCTTGGAGCTTGCCCGGCGGGCGCCAGGAGCTGGGCGAGACGACCCGAGAAGCAGGCCGCCGCGAGGTATTGGAGGAGACTGGGACCGATGTCGACATCAAGGGCTTGGTCGATGTCGTCGATTCGATAAATCGTGATAACGACGGTCGCGTCCGCATGCAATACACATTGGTCGACTACTGGGCCGAATGGGTGGCGGGAGAGGC
>CAXAGK010000068.1:0-11875 GCA_963968305.1 uncultured Rickettsiales bacterium
ATATTGTGGCCGGAGCCGGAGACGAAGGCGGTTTTACCGTCGAGGGTCATATTTTTCTCTCGTTTAATTTTGAGGCCGTAGGGGGAAAGGTAGGTCTGCTGGGAATGGCGAACAGACCACGCCGCCCTAGACTCACTTTCAGCAAATGAGGAAGGCGAGCATGAACACGAAAATCGATCCGGGCTGGGCCCATTTCGCGAAATACACATTCTCTCCGGGGATCGAGCGGGACGGTTGGCTCTATATCTCGGGCATGACCGCCAGCGGCGAAGATGGGGCCATCGTATGTCCCGGCGATATTGGCGGGCAGGCCGACTACATCCTGGCGCGCATGGGCGAAATTTTGAAAGCGGCGGGTTGCGGTTATGAAGACGTGGTGAATACCCGCGATTACGTCACCACAACGGAGGGATATCGGGACACCGGCACCGTCCGCAAGAAGTACTTCAAGGAGCCCTACCCGACGGCCACCGGCGTCATCGTCGCCGGGCTGCTGCGCCCGGGCGCGCTCATTGAAATCGACGCTGTCGCAAAAATTCCAGGAAAATAGGACTTCCAAGACATGACAAATCGACCGACATTCCGCACGAAACTCTGCGATATTCTGGAAATCGAATACCCAATCATGCTGGCGGGCATGGGCTCTATGGGCAAGGCGACACCGCCGGCGCTCGTCGCCGCCGTCTCGAACGCGGGCGGCATGGGGGTCATCGGCGGCGCGGGCTTGGAGCCTGAGACCATCCGCGAGAAAATTCGCGAGACGCGGGCATTGACCGACAAGCCGATCGGCGTGGACCTGTTGTTGCCGGTGAACATGGACACGAGTGCGGAGCCTACACGCTCTTCCCTCCGCAAACAGATCGAGCGGGATTACCCAAAACATTACGCCTTCATGCGCGGGCAATTGGAAAATCACGGCATCAGTGAAATTCTAGTCAAAAGCGAGACCGTCGTCTCGGTCGACCAAACCCGAAAGCAGGTCGAAGTGGTGCTCGAAGAAGACGTCCAGGTTTTCGCAGCGGGCCTCGGCGATCCTTCCTGGGTCGTCCCGATGGCGCACGAAAAAGGCATGACAGTCATCGGCTTGGTCGGCTCGCCACGGAATGCAGAACGCCAAGCGGCGGCCGGATGCGACATCGTCATCGCGCAAGGCTATGAGGCGGGCGGCCATACCGGCAAGATCGCGAATTTCCCATTGATCCCGCAGGTCGTCGATGCCGTGGCGCCGATCCCGGTCGTGGCTGCGGGCGGCATCGCGGACGGGCGCGGCATTGCGGCGGCCCTCTCCCTCGGTGCCATTGGCGCCTGGATCGGTACCGCCTTCATCGTCGCCGAGGAAGGCGAGACGCATGATGAGAACAAGCAACAGATCATCGACGGTCACAGCCAACAATTCGATCCGCAACGCTGGTATTCGGGGAAACCGTCCCGGCTGTTCGGGAACGACTATATCAAGGCGTGGGAAGCATCCGGCCTCGAACCCTTGCCGATGCCCTATCAGCGGGTGATCACCGATGACTTCAACGAGTCGGTGGCGGCAGCCGGAAAACTTGAGCTGCACATGAACCCGGCAGGGCAAATCGCCGGCATGATCACGGAAAGAAAACCAGCGAAGCAGATCATGGAAGACCTGGTCACAGGCGCGATCGCCACCCTTGAGGAGATGCGGGACAAAGTGACAATCGGCGAATAGTATTCCATCCTGAAACCAGAAGATGGAGACACCATACTGGCCCTAATCGGCGCGCTCGACGAAGAAGTGGAGATGCTGCGTGCCGACTGGACGTGTCGGACGAAGCCATCCATGCAGGCATCACCGTGACCAAGGGCACCTATGGTGGTGTCGCGTTAGTGCGAGCAAAATGCGGCGTCGGCAAGGTCAACGCGGCGATCTGTGCGCAAATGCTGATGGGCCTCTATCGACCCAGCGCCGTTGCGTTCAGCGGTGTCGCAGGCGGGTTGGTGCGCAACATGGCGGTCGGCGACATTGTGATCGCCAGCCACCTAATCCAGTTCGACGTTGACCTCACCGCCTTTGGGCGGCGGCACGGCGAGTTACCGGACAGCAACCGGATAATCGAATCCGATCCCGAGCTGGTCCGCATCGCGGGCGAGGCCTATGACCGCGCCTTCCCTGACACCGCCGATGCTCCCGGTCTGATGATCGGCACCGTGGTCTCCGGCGACAAGTTCGTGAAAGACTCGGAGACCCTGCGCTGGCTGCAACGGGAATTCTCGGCGCTGGCCACGGAAATGGAAGGCGCCGCCGTCGGCTATACCTGCGGCCTCAGCAATGTCCCCTTCGTCGTCATCCGCGGCATCTCCGACGGCGCCGGAGAGACAGCGCACACGGACTTCAAGGACAACCTCCACAAGGTTTGCCAGAACAGCTACCGGATATTGGAAGAGTTCGTGCCGCTGTATGGCGCGCTGTAATTACCCCGTCGGGTCGTCCGACACCTCAATCACGACCTTGCCGAAATTCTCGCCCTTGAGCAGACCCATCAGGGTGGCGGGGGCATTTTCCAGACCGGCGACGCGGTGTTCCTTGTACTTCACTTGGCCGTCGCGCACCCACTGGCCCATGTCGCGCCGGAAGTCGGCCTGCATGTCGGCGAAGTCGCGGACGATGAAACCTTCAATGTGGAGGCGATATGTGAGGACGGCCCGCATCAAAGCCGGGAGCTTGTTGGTACCGGTTGGCAGGTCGGTCATGCTGTATTGCGCGATCAAGCCACAAACCGGCATCCGGGCCCAGAAATTGAACAACGGGATGACTGCTTCCAGCACGCGGCCCGCGACGTTTTCGAAATAAATGTCGATGCCGTCCGGACATGCTGTGGCGAGTTGAGCCTCGAAATCATCAGCCCTGTGGTCGATGCAAGCGTCGAAGCCGAGTTCGTTTACCACGTAGGCGCACTTCTCCGGGCCGCCCGCAACACCGACGGCGCGGCAGCCTTTGATCTTAGCAATTTGGCCAACATTAGCGCCGACAGCGCCGGAGGCCGCGGCGACCACTAGGGTCTCCCCCTCTTTCGGTTTACCGAGCCGCAGCAGGCCCGAGTACGCGGTCATGCCCGGCATGCCGAGCACGCCGAGGGCGGTCGAAATGGGAGCTGCCGACGGGTCGACCTTGGCGAGCGCCGTGCCATCGGAGATCGCGTAGTCCTGCCAACCGCAGCGCCCGACGAGGATATCGCCCTCGTCGAACTTACCGCCGTTCGACTTCTCGACGACGCTGACCGTGCCGCCTTCCATGACACCGCCGAGCGGCACCGGCTCCGCATAGGATTTCTCCGCATTCATGCGGCCCCGCATATAAGGATCGAGCGAGAGATAGACCGTGCGCAACAGCATCTCGCCGTCACCGGGTGTCGGGATCTCGCTCTCCGCAAGTTCGAAGTTTTCGGCGACAGGCTGTCCCTCCGGGCGGCGGGCGAGCAGGACTTGGCGGTTCTTGGTCATGGTGTGTTCCTCTGTTTGAGGAGGAAGCTAACGGATTGCAGCTCCGCCGCAAGGCCCTAACCCTCCCCCGTACGCGGGCGAGGGTTAGCGGAAACCCTGCGCGCCTTGGCCGCAGGTTTTGGATATTGGATCACCGGGAGCGTGCGCTACATTTAGCCTCATGAATGATACACCAAATAAAAAACGCATCGCCGTTATTGGGGCCGGGGCGTGCGGGCTCTGCGCGGCGAAGTACCTCACGCAAGCAGGACTCGACGTGACGATCTTCGAGATCGGCTCGCAGATGGGCGGCATGTGGTGTTACGAGAACGACAACAAACTGTCCTCCGCATACCGCACATTGCACATCAACACCTCGCGGGACGTCACGCGGTTCCACGATCATGATTTCGATCCGGACGTGCAGTTCTTCCCCGACCATTGGGATATGCACAAATATCTCGTCAAATATGCCGAGCATTTCGATATTGCCAAACTCGTCCGCTACAACACACGGATCAAGGACGTGCGGCCGCTGTTCGACCCGAAGACTGAGCCGCCGCTGTGGGAGCTAGAACTAGATGACGGCTCGACGGAACAATTCGACGCCGTGATCGCCGCGACGGGCCACCTGTCGGAGCCGCTACACGTGCCGATGTTCCAGAACGATTTTAAGGGCGAGTACCTGCAGGCACATTACTACCGCGAGCCCGAACCCTATGTCGGGAAACGCATCTGCATTGTCGGTGTCGGCAATTCAGCCTGCGACATCTCAGGCGATGTCTGCGCCACCGCCAAGCGTTGCGTGTTGGTCGCCCGCTCGGGTGTCTTGATCCTGCCGAAACTCTTATTCGGGATGCCATTTACCGACATCACCCGGAAGATTCAGCGCCATTGGATTCCCGCATCCTTGCGGCGGCGCTTCACGCGCTGGCTGACTTATCTGGCGCATGGGGACATCTCCAAGCTCGGCTTCAAACCACTCGTCGACAAACGCGCGCATGTCACCAGCAACGGCACAATCATCACCGACGTCGCCTATAGCCGGATTGAAGTAAAACACGGCATCGAGAAGATCGAGGGCAAGACCATCCATTTCGTCGGCGGCTCGTCGGATGAATTCGATGTACTGATCGCGGCGACCGGATACCTGATCGATCTGCCGTTTATCTCTCGTGAGGTCGTACCGTTGGCGGACAACAAGCTCGACCTCTACAAACGCATGACACGGCCCGATTGGCCCGGCCTCTACTTAATGGGCTTCTTCAATCTCGATTCCGCATTGAACATGGTCTACGAGCATCAGGCACGTTGGGTGCGCGACATCGAATTGGGCGAGGCTAAGATGCCCACCGCCGCGGAAATGGAAGCGGACATCAAGCGCAAGGACGATTGGGTGAAACATAACTACAATGATTCGCCGCGCCACACGATCGAGGAAGAGCATGTGCCGTATATTCAGGAGCTGAAGAAATCTCTGAAGGCGATGCGCCGGGCGGCTGGGAATTAACCGGCTACCTACGAAACCTCATCCTGAGGAGCCCGCTAAGCGGGCATCTCGAAGGGCGCCGCCAACCGATCAAAGCGCGTTGTAACCGCCATCCACAAGCAGGTCGTCGCCGGTCATGAAGGAGGATTCGTCGGACGCCAGGAACAGCGCTGCGTTCGCGATCTCCGTCGGCAGGCCGACACGTCCCATCAGGGTGAGCGCACCGGATTCTTGTTGCGCCGCTTCCTCACTGCCGGAACGCTCGAAGATGCGCTCCGTGCCGATCGGTCCCGGAGAGAGCGAGTTGACGCGGATGTTATCGCCCACATGATCCGCCGCCATGCTACGCGCCATCTGGATGAGCCCGCCCTTAACCGCGCAATAGTCACTTCGCATCGGTTTGCCGACACTACCGAGCTGCGACGCCACATGAATGATCGAGCCGCCGCCGGAAGCCCGCATAGCCGGAATCGCGTATTTGCTCATCAGCATGGGGCCCGTGAGGTTCACGTCGATGGCGCGCCGCCATTCCGCGATATCGACTTCCTCGACCGTATTCTTGCCAATGAAATAAGCGGCGTTGTTCATCAAGACATTGAGCTTGCCGAATTCATCGAGCGCTCGCTTCACCACCGCCTCGCAAGACGCGGCATCTGAGACATCGCAGCGTTGACCGACAACATTGCCGCCGCCCGCCGAGATCTCTGCGGCAGTCTTCTCAATGCCGTCGCCGTCAATATCGGCGAGAACGAGCGAGGCGCCCTCAGCGCTGAACCGCTCCGCCGTCGCACGGCCGATGCCCCGCACCGCACCGGTGATAATGCCAACTTTCCCTTCGAGACGTTTCATACCCGTTCTTCCTTTTCTTGATGAGCCGCTTTATGGGCGGCGGTCTGTTCGACGTATCCTTCGCGGTAGCGCCGATAGGCCGCTTCATGATGCCTGGCGTTTTCCGATACCTCGTGTTCGCGCGGATCCGGCTCGATCTCAAAATTCCCGCACCGGTCGGTACCACGCGCGAAACTCGCCCCCATGCGATAGCTGCCCACATGGCGCACATGCGCGGGGATGTAACTGACTCCAAATCCGATGCGGCGATCATCCGACCGGTTTGGCTCCGAACTGTGAATCACCATCGTGTGGTGGAACGAGAATTGACCGGCCTTTAACGGCGCACTCTTTACGTTGGTGTCGTCAAAACTCTCGGCAATGGCTTGGCTACCATGATTGACGCTGCCCGCCACTGTTTGCGGTGCATGATAGAGCTGCCCGAAATTTGAACTGCCGACAACGAAATTCATACAGCCGGCTTCCTCTGAGGCGTCCGATAAGGCAATCCAGGCCGTGACATGTTCGTAGGGCTGCATTCCAAAATATGTCGCGTCCTGATGCCAAGCGGTGATCTGGTCGGTGCCGGGGTTCTTGATGAAGAACGTGGCATTGAAGATCAGAATATCCGGGCCGATTAAATCCTCAACCGCATCCAACACGCACGGAATGCGGACCAGGTCCGCGGCCCAAGATTCGCGGACGTGAACCTTGCGGTACTGCCAGGGCTCCAATGGTGCCCCGCCCTGTTCCCGCTCATACGCTTCCAGACAATCGCGATAGTGGCGCGCTTCCTGCGTCGTCAGCGCTTCAAACGGAGCGAGAAAATTCTCCCGCCGGTATTGCACCACCTGTTCATCGGTCAGGATATTCGGCATCGTTACCTCCGGATTAAGCTGTAGAGCGAACCAGACCGCCTTCCAGGGGGAGAGAGGCTCTACTTCGCGCCTTCGCGGCGGCAGGCATAGGCCATTAGGACACTCGCCAATATGACATAAACCGCACCGGCGACACCCATTCCCGCAAGCGATACTTCGGCATCAAGTCCGAGCCCCAACAAGGGTGGCGCCAGAGCAGAGCCAAAGACGCTGACGGTCGCCGCGAAACTTCGGATAGCACCGATATGCCGCGTCCCATAGACGTCGGCGAGCAATAGCGGCACGCAGGTCACCATCAGCCCCGAGGTCATTCCGAAACACCCCAAATAGACCCATGCCCAGATGAAGTGATCGAAATATCCAACAACAAGGACACCCGCCGCGAGGGGCACCAAGGCGAAGGGCATCAAACGCACCGCACCTATCCGATCCGCGAGATCGCCCGCATACATCGAAAACATCACCGTTGTGAGCGCAAAGACGGCGTATCCCCCAGTCACCCATTCCGCCGACCATCCCTTCATGTCGGCGATCGTCAATTGATGAAAATTCATCGCGGTCTCAAGCAGCGCCGGAGCCATCAAGGCGGGCAGCATCAGAAAGAAAAACGGATCGCGAAGCATATGACCTAACCGCCGGTCGGATACAGGAGCGCTTTCGCCCACCTTGGATATCTCCGCTTGATCCGGAGTGTCATGCCGTCGTGGCAACAGCCAAATGATGAGCGGGATCATCAGTAATCCCGCGACCGCGCAAACCGCGTAGGTCGAACGCCATCCAATCGCTCCAATAATCGCGACCGCCAGGACCGGCAGCAACGCCCGTCCAGCCGGAAACCCAAGCATGGCGACAGCAACTGCCTTGCCCCGATCGCGCACAAAGAATTTCACCATACCGGTGACCGCCGTGTGCTGACACAGGCCTTGGCCAAACTGGCGTAACAGAAAGATCATGACGATCAGCGTCCATGCCGCCGGCGCCAGCGACATGGCGAAACACGCCGCCGCCATCCCAATCGCGACAATGATCGCATAGGCGCGCACCGGCATTCGATCTATAAGACGGCCGGAAAACGGCAGCAGCGCCGCCGACGCCAAAGTGCCAATCATATAGATCGAGCCCCATTCGGTATGGCTTAGGTTGAACTCCGCTTCGATACTGGGACTGAAGACGCCGACGAAATAGGTCTGGCCGAAGCTCGATCCGAAAGCCATCAAGAACCCGAATCCCAACATACGGCGATTTCGATAGGCAAAACTCAAATAGCCGGTGCGGGTTGGGCCACCGTCGCTCATACCCGTGACCGAACACAGAAGATCATCAGAAGACTCGATGCGACAAAATAGGCGACGGACACGAATGTCATGGTCGTGATCGACACATCAAGATCGAGCGCGAAACCGAGCGCCGGAGGCCCGAGCGCCGAGGCGAAAACACTTAGGGTGGCAACGAAACTGCGAATCGCGCCGATGTGCTGCGTGCCATACAGCTCGGAAAGAAACACGGGTATCAGTGTTGCCTTTATGCCTGAGCCGATGCCGTAGAGCCCAAGATATACCCACGCCCAAGCAGCGTGATCAAAGAACCCCAAGATCAATGTACCGATGATGTACGGTGTGAGTGAATAAACATAGAGCCGCACCGCGCCGATCTTGTCGACCAATGTTCCGATCCACATTGACGCCATGATCGTCGTCCCGGCATAGACGGCGTAACCAGTCGTTACCCATTCGGCGGACCACGACTTCAGCGCGGCAATCGGCAATAAATGGAAACTGAGCGCGGTATCGAAAAACGACGGCGCCAGTATAGCCGGTAAAAACAGATAGAATATCGGATCGCGCAGCACCTGGCGCAACGATCGATCTTCGCGATGCGTCGTTGGTCGCGCCGTTTTGCTTTCCGTGCTTGGAGCTTCCAATGCCAAGGCGGTTTCCCGGCGCGCGTGGCTCGTCAACAACCAGGCGACGGCCGGCGTCAGCAACACCAGGACCAGCACGGCGCAAACGGCATATGTCTCTCGCCATCCAATCGCCGCGATGAGGGCGACGGTCGCGACTGGCATTAGCGCCCGCCCCATGGGAAAGCCGAGCGTCGCAAGTGCCACCGCCTTACCCCGATCACGACGGAAATATTTCACCATGCCAGTGACGGCGGTATGACTAGCAAGACCTTGCCCCGCCTGGCGTAACAAGAAGATCATCGGAATTAAAAACCACGCCGTCGGCGAGAATGCCGCTGCGGCACAGGCAATCGCGAGAAAAGCGCAGACTAATAAGGCATAGGTGCGCAGTTCCAGGTGATCGATCCAGCGCCCGGTAAACGTGAGTGTCGCCGCCGACATCAAGGTGCCGGCCATATAAATCGAACCCCACTGGCTGTGACTGAGGCCAAACTCAGCCTCAATACTCGGTGTGAAAATACCGATGAAGAAGGTCTGACCGAAGCTCGATCCGAGTGCCATCAAGAAACCAAAAGCGAGTAAGCGCCGGTTCCGCAGCGCGAATTGGATATAACCGATATTGGAGGAACTGCTCATGGAGCGGGCTATTTAGCACAAGCTCGGCGGCGAAACAGCTTTCGCGTTGGTAGTGGGCCTGTCCGAGGCAGGACCTAATTTAAACTTCAATGTCATTCCCACCTTCGCGCGAATGACGCACAGGAGGGAGATCATCAAATGGCTGCCATCGCATTCGATATTCCGGAAGACGTCTTAGCGATGCGGGATGGGTTGCGCGCCTTCGCCGAGGCAGAGGTTCTGCCGCGCCATGAAGCGAACCATGATTTCTTTGAAGACCAACGACAGATTTATAACGAGGAGGGGCGTTTCTCTGACAAATTGTTAACCTTGATTGGCGAAGTCCGCCGGGCGGCGTCCAAGGCGGGCTACTACCAGATGTGCGTGCCGGAGGAATTGGGCGGCGGCGGCATGGGGCACCTCGCCTATTTCGTCGGGTTCGAGGAATTGTTCCGCACGTGCGGTCCGCAGAATTGGCTCATGCTGTACGCGGTCAGCCATTGGGCCTTCGGGCCGAGCCGGATGCTGGAGAAAGTCACCGATCAGGCCCGTGCGGAAATCTTAGTGCCGATGATGGCCGGCGAGAAATCCATGTGTTTCGGGTTGTCGGAGCCGGGAGCGGGGTCAGACGCCTCACAAATTAAGACGCGGGCTGTGCCAGATGGCGACGGATGGCGCATCACGGGCCGCAAGATTTGGACCTCAAATTCACCGGTCGCCGATTACTGCGTCGTATTCGCCGTCACTGACCCGGAGACACGGGGGGGTATTTCGGCATTCCTGGTCCCGACCAGCGCGCCCGGTTTCCAGGTGCAGCGCATTGTCAAAATGTTCGGCCATATCGGCGGCGACGAAGCGGAATTGACGCTAGACGATATCTATGTGGAGCCCTGGCAATTAGTCGGCGAGCTACACAAGGGCTTCTCAGCTGCGCTCTACGGCGTCTCTCTCGGGCGGATATATAATTCTGCCCGCGCCGTCGGCTACGGCCGCTGGGCGTTAGAACAGGCGCTCGAATACGCCAGTGTCCGCGAAGCCTTCGGCAAAACGATTTCGGAGTATCAGGGGGTCACCTTCCCGCTCGCCGAAAGTGCAACAGAATTACATGCTGCGCATTTAATGGCGATCAACTCCGCGACCCTGCTAGATCGGGGCGAGGCCGCCATCAAAGAGTTATCGATGACGAAAGCATATGCGGTGCAGGTCGGCTACAAGGCAGTGGATAGGGCCATGCAAACCCACGGCGCCATGGGCTTCACGAACGAGCTCGGCCTCTACCATGCCTGGCACGCGCTGCGGGTCGTCAATGTCGCAGACGGCACCAATGAAATTCTCAACCGCACCATCGCGCAGCGGCTAATGAAGGGCGACCGCGACCTCTAGAACGGGATCCAGGAATGCTCTCTCCCATAATGCAGGTAGCCCGCATTCGCACCGACCCTTAGCCCCATTCCAGTACGCATCGCGTCGGCGTTCCGCTGATAGTTCACACCCACGCCAGTCACGAAATAGAAACTGCCGCTGATGCCTGAATATCGTTTGAAAATGTCGTCCGCGCCCTTGATTCCATAGACCAGGGTCATCTACTTCGCTGCATTACCGCCGAAATCAAAACCGATGGACGGTCCCTGCCAATATACCTTCCGCTTCGGGCCGTTCTTGATGCTCAGGTCGCCATTTCCATAGCGCAGACCAACAATAAATGCGCCACCGACTTCCTCACCTAAGATATAGCCGTTTGACTTGCCCAACTCGTCGAAGGTTTTTTCGACCACCGCGGCCAAACCGCCGCTAGTCTCACCAAAGAAACCGCGCGCTACGTTCAGGATTTCATACTCCGTGTAAAAGTCGTCGGCGGCTTACGAGGTCGTCGGTGCCATCATGACGATAGCCAACGTCATGATTGCCATCATCAATCTTGCTATATACCGCATCAATTTATCCCTCTCGTATGGTCATCAAATCTAGCCGCGCTCACCCATTATGGCAGAATACCGCCAGAACGGTTATAGAAGAAGTTATGCACAGCAAATCCGCGATCCAAGTTATCGAATGTCATGCCGAAGGCGAGGTTGGCGATGTTATTGTCGGCGGTGTCTCACCGCCGCCGGGCACGACATTATGGGATCAATCCCGGTTTATCGCCAAAGACGAAACATTGCGAAATTTTGTGCTAAACGAACCTCGAGGCGGTGTCTTCCGCCACGTCAACCTTCTCGTCCCGCCAAAGCATCCCGATGCCGACGCCGCCTTCATCATCATGGAGCCCGCGGACACGCCGCCGATGTCGGGATCGAATTCGATCTGCGTCGCGACGGTTCTCTTGGAAACCGGTATTATTCCGATTGTCGAACCGGAGACACGCCTCATCCTCGAAGCACCGGGTGGTCTGGTAAAGATCACCGCAAATTGCAGTGACGGTAAAGTCCACTCGATCCGGGTTCGGAACCTGCCGTCATTCGCCGACAAACTGGGCATCGCCATCGACGTGGCAGGCATCGGCACTCTGACCGTGGATACCGCGTTCGGTGGCGACAGTTTTGTGCTCGTGGATGCGGCCACGCTCGGGTTTTCACTCACCCCGGACGAAGCGCGGGATATCGCCACGACCGGCATGAAGATCACGGCGGCGGCAAACGAGCAATTGGGCTTCGTGCATCCGGAACTGCCCGATTGGTCACATATCTCCTTCTGCGAAGTCACAAACCCAGTTGAATT
>CAXAGK010000069.1:0-11866 GCA_963968305.1 uncultured Rickettsiales bacterium
CGTTCAACCCCATCAGCGCCTTGTCGAAACCATCGAGACGATCGACTTTTTCCTGCGGTGTAATTTCTGGGTTGTCGGCAACATCGTCGATGGCGCGGGCAAAGGCGTAGAACACCGCGACATGTGGGCGCACCGCCTTCGATAACAGGAACGAGCCGACGGGAAAGTTCTCGTCCTTCGCACCTTTACCGGACGGGGTTTCCGCCGTCTCCGGCTGTGATGGGTCGCGGGTATCGGTCATAGGCGGAGTTTAGCTCATGGAGAGAGAGGGTCCAAGCGCTTGCGGGACCGAGCGACCGTCGTGCTTTGACAGGCTCACTATGACGGATATGTAACAAAGGGCACTAAATTTTAAAGACGTCATGCTGAGCCTGTCGAAGGAGAGCCGTACCGACGTGTCTCAGCTCAGCGTTTGGACAGCTCGCGCATGGAAATTGACTCGTCCGCCAAGTCTTTCGCCGTGTATTCCTTGCCCGCGTCCATCATGCGGCGCGCGAGGCGCAGGTCGCGTGGCTGGTTGAGTGCAATTGCACCGGCGATTTTCCCGCCGTCGAGGATGAAACCGATATAGTTGCCGGACGCGGCATCGCCCCGTCCCACGATGTCGTCCCAACTGTCCGGAAGACCCGCAACTTGTAGATTGGTGTCGAACTGATCGGACCACATCCAGGGGACTTCGGAATACGCTGCCTCCTCACCACACATTACCTTAGCCGCCGCGATGGCCATGTTTTGCGCGCATTGCCAGGCTTCAAGGCGAATATGTCGTCCCGCAAAATGACTAAAATGGCTGGTGACGTCGCCCGCCGCGTAGATATCGGTGGCCGATGTGCGGCAGAATTCGTCGACGACGATACCATTCTCCACCTTCAGGCCTGCATCTTCCGCGAGGACGGTCTCCGGGATGATACCGACCCCGATCACCACCATATCCGCGTCGAGGCGTTCGCCCATCGATGTCGTCACACCTGATACCGCTCCGTCGCCGGCAGTTCGCTCAGCGCCGGTCCCAAGACGGATATGGACGCCGTTATCGCGATGCAAATCTAGGAAATATTGGGAGATCGAATGCGGAACGCCGCGACCCATCAGCCGGTCGGCGATTTCCAGCACAGTGACCGAGCCGCCCCGTTGGCGCGCGCTTGCCGCGACCTCCAGACCGATAAAGCCCCCGCCGATCACCACCAGATTTCTGCCCTCGCCGAGAGCGGCTTCGATGGTGTGACCTTCATCCAGCGTGCGCAAATAATGCACGCAGTCGAGATCGCCACCCGGAAGCGGCAATGTGCGCACGCGTCCGCCCGTGGTGAGCAAGAGTTTGGCATATGAGAGCGCTTCGCCATTCGCGAGTGTCACGGTTTTCTCAGTTGGCGCAATCGCGGTTGCAGCGACCCCGAGACGGAGCTCGATCTTTTGCTCGTCGAAATATTCCTGGGGGCGGATATACGGTAAGGTGTAATCCGGCTTTGCCTGAAGAATTTCCTTGGAAAGGGGCGGGCGCTCGTAAGGGAGATGCTCTTCCGCGCCGACGAGGATGATTTCGCCCTCAAAGCCTGCGTTTCGCATGGCTTCGACCGCACGTCCGCCCGCATGACCGGCACCGATTACGACATGTCTTTCACTGCTCATTTGTCTCTATTCGCTCTGTAAATTTGCGGAACGAACCCTAGTTCGTTGCGATGTAAGTGACCAGAGACAATGGCGCGATAGGCTTTGTTGCTTGTACAGTGTCCCGGTCACAAAAAGTGAGGGTGCGCGATGACCGCAGTTGCGACGGATAATGTGTTGGAAAGGCGCTGGCCTGAGGCTGGTGTTCACCATGTGCCGTACTGGATTTATTCCGATGCGGATATCTATAAGCGCGAGATGGAGCGCATCTTCTGCGGCAAGGCGTGGAACTATGTTGCCTTGGACGCGGAAATCCCCAACCCCGGCGACTATAAGCGTTCCTGGGTCGGCGACCGCCCGATTGTCGTGACCCGTGGTGAGGACGGAGAGATCAATGCATTCGTGAACCGCTGCGCCCATCGCGGTGTGCAGTTCTGTAAGCATAATCTCGGCAATACGAAAGAGTTCATCTGCCCTTATCACCAGTGGACCTACAATCTGAAAGGCAACTTGATCGGCGTGCCGTTGCGACGTGGCGTCAAGAAGAAGGGCGGTATGCCCGCCGACTTTAAACGCGAAGATCATGGCCTTGATATTCTCAAGGTACATAATCATAACGGCGCCATCTTCGCCTCGTTCGATCACGAAGTTGAACCTTACGCGGAATATCTCGGCGAGCGGTTCTACGGTTTCATGGATCGGGTGTTTAATGGCAAGCCGCTGAAAATACTGGGGTATTCCCGTCAGCTTATTCCGAGTAATTGGAAGTTGATGTTTGAAAACCTCAAAGATCCGTATCACGCCACGCTCCTACATGTTTTTCTCATCAGTTTCGGCTTGTTCCGGGGCGATCAGGAATCCGCATCGTTGATGGACGAGACCGGACGGCACGCGGCCCTGGTCAACCGGCGCGGCGAGCAGAAGGCGACAGAGGGCACCGCCGAGATGACGCGGATGCTGGAAGATTACAAACTGGCTGATCCACGTCTCATCGATCCGAAGAAGGAATATGATGGCGACGCTACAGTGATCATGCAGACCCTGTGGCCGAACCTGATCATGCAGCAGCAGTCGAACTCGCTGGCGATGCGGCACATTATTCCGCGCGGGCCGGAGCAGTTCGAGCTGGCCTGGACATTTTTCGGCTATGAAGACGATGATGCGGAAATGACCGCTCGGCGCCTCCGTCAGGCGAACCTGATGGGTCCTGCCGGGCTGGTCTCCATCGACGACAGCGAAGTCTTAAAAATGTCGCAAGACAGTATCTCACCGTTCCCCGATTCCGACGGTCTCTATGAGATGGGCGGTCGCGGCACCGAAGATCACAATCATATCGTGACCGAAACCGCGATCCGCGCCTTCTATAAGGTCTACCGCGAGGTGATGGGACTTTGAGTAAGGCTAAGATTGATCCGGTCTTGAGATTCGAGATCGAAGACCTCTACGCGGAATATGCCGACGTTTTGGATATGATGGAATTGGAGCGTTGGCCGGAACAGTTCACGGAAAACGCCTTCTACGACGTTATCCCGCGCGAAAATTACGACCGCGATCTGCCGTTAGCCATCATGCGCTGTGAAAGCAGGGCGATGATGGAAGATCGGGTACGGGCTATCCGCGAGACGCTGATGTTCGAGCCCCGCTACGTTCGCCACTTGATCTCCGGCTTCCGCATCACGCCGGGCGATGATGGCGAGATCGGTGTTACGGCGAACTATTTGGTCTTGGAAACTCTTTCAGACGAAATGACGAAAATTCTGAACGCGGGCCGATATGTCGACACGCTTGTTCGGGAGGATGGTGCATTGCGGTTCAAGGAAAAACGCTGCGTTTACGATTCTACTGTTGTGCCGAACAGTCTCGTCTATCCGGTTTAATCTATAACAACTGAGTCTTCCGACGCAGAGTATTCACGAGTTCGTGTTTTGGCGATCCAGGATGTCTTCTCCAATGTTCCAGTCGTAATGGTCATACGGAAAAGGAACCTTCCTATGTCGAAACCTCTTGTGCGCTTTGTGCAGCTTTTGCTTTGTATAACGTTGAGCATGCCCATGCTCGCTCCTGCCGCGTCGGCTGAAGATGCGAGATCGCTCACCAAAGTGAGTGGCGACGTCTATCCGGCGCGTAGCAACCATTATTATTCGCTCGTCGTGGTTACCAGCGCAGGTGTTGTCGTGGTCGATCCAATTAATACGACCGAGGCATCATGGCTGCGTGAAAACCTAGGAACAATCACCGACAAGCCCATTACCCATTTGATCTACTCCCATAGCCACGGCGACCACGCTTCGGGTGGTTCTGCGCTAGGTGCAGGAACAGTGATCGCTCAAGCTGAATGTACGCGGCATGGCCAGTTATTTGATGTCCAACGGAAAGGTGAAATAGGCGCCTCGATAGACCGCGCCATTTCATTCTTTAATCGATCTAGCTACCGACCTGCACTGATGAGACCAGTGACCGCAGCGCCGCCATGACGCTGGGAGCGACGCTGCTGCTGGTGCGGGGATTGTCGGGTGAGGGGAGGTTCTCGCTCTTCAGCGTCAGTTTGATTGCATTTGAATCGACATAGACCTCGTGTGAGGTGCCGGAGATATCATCGTTCGCCCAAACCTCGACTTCGGTTCGGTCCGGGCCGATCCCTGACAAGCTGAGTGCGATGCCGACATTGAAGTGACGCGGAAATGCCATCCCGGCTTCCCTGGCGGAGCCTTCGAAGACCTTCACCGGAGAGGTGGGTGGTGTTGAGAAATCGAAACCGTGATCGACGATATACGCTTCCCGCGCCAAGGATTCGGGACGGATATTGGAGGTCATTTTTACCGAATGAATGCCGGATTCGCGGGCACCCCGGATCGAATCGAGTCCGGGAAGCGCGCCGGTCACCACTCGCATCGTGCCGTCGCTTACCTCCGCAAGGTCGAGGATTTCGGGATGCGTCGCCAAGGCCGCAACGCTTACCGGGAGCAGGATTTTCCCGGCATTGAGTGCCGCCCGTGCAATGGTTGGAAATGCCGCTCCGGTGGCGCATTCGACAATCACGTCTGCATGGGCGGGCAAGTCCTCCGCCGACACGAAGACGGGCATCGGTTCCATGGCATCAGCTCGTGCGTGGGCCGCATCCAGATCAGCGGCTGAGATCGCCGTTAACCGCGCCTCTGGAATGGCGCCTCCGGACAATGTGCGCGCAAGCGTTTGCCCGACATTGCCAAAACCGCCAAGTCCGACCCGCATCGGGTTGTCTTTCGTGAAACGCTGAGTGTCCATGGTTCTTCGTCCTTTGCTTAGCGTCCGACAGAAGCGGTCATGAGGGTTGCGAATGAGTTAATATTTGGCGAATTTGGAAGACCGTCGATGGTGTCGGACAAGGTTTGAACCCGCTCCGGCGCAACTGACCCGACCAAAGTGGCGAACTTTGCGTCAAGTTCGCTTTTCGTCATCGGCGTCTCTGGGTATCCCCGTGCGATATCCTTGCGTGCGGAAAGTTTACGCCCGTCCGTCATGTGAATGGATATCTCGGTCGCATAGTAATCTGGGAACAATTGCTCCAACTCTCCCTCATCCGCGACCACATCGACTTTCTTGCAGAGCGCTGCCACCTCTGGATCGTCGACCCGCGCATCAACGAAAATATCTGCGACCTCTAGGCGGCGACGCGTCAAAGTAACGGGTAGAATATAGGGTGCGGAATGACTCTTCAGCGGATTGTCTTCGACGCAATGAATGCCAGATTTAGGAAATCGTATGGTGAGTTTCTCGACTTGCTCGGCCTTAATGTCGTAAGTGGTCGCGAGATCGAGAAGCGCATCGAGCCCGGGATGCAGGAACGACACGCAAGAATAAGGTTTGATTGCTAATTCCATGATGCCATCCCAATCGACACCGACGCCACTGGTCAATTTGTCCGGGTTGGCTTGTCGACTGAAAGCACCCAGCGGCGAATGTGCCCGGTCGAATATCTCGGCGGGACCGCCGAAACCATCGCGCGCGAGCAACGCCGCTGTGACACCGTTGCGCGCGGCGAGGCCCATCTGAAACGGGCGGGCATTTTCCGTCGGGTCCGATTCCCATGCCATAAGCCCGGACGCCTGACAGGCGGCGAGGCCAAGCGCGCGTTCGACCGCGCCCGCGTCGAGGCCGAGAAGATATGCGCTGGCCGCTGCTGCGCCGAACGCACCGCAAACCGAAGAGGGGTGGAAGCCAAGCGCATATTGTTGCGCGGGCCCTATTGCCATGGAGACCCGATATTCGATTTCGCACCCGATCGCGACCGCCGCGATTAAGTCGGCGCCGCTCGCGCCTTCGAGTTCGGCGAGAGCCATTGCGACCGGAGTCATGATGGCAATGGGATGGAGGATGGCTTCCGGATGATGGGGTTCGATATCGCAGGCGTAACCCATCGTGCCGTTGGCGAGTGCGGCTTGCACCGCATTGGTTTTGAATCCGTGGCCGACGACACCCGATTTTGGCGCGCCGCCGAGCGCCTGCACGTGAGCGGCGATGGTGCGTCCTGTTGAATAACTCGGGTTAGCGGCGGCAAGAAGGGCGGCGCTGCCGTCCTTGATCATCATCAGGGTTCGATCCCTGACATCAGCGGAAATCGCTTCCGATGTTAGATTGGCAATGAACGAGGCGATTTGTTTGGTGTGTTTGCTCACGTCTCAAACCTCCTCGGTCGCAACCCGGCGTGAAACCAGGTCAGCAAACTAATGATATCGAACACCGGCACGCCCAAGGCCAAATGGAGGTCAAGCGGATAGGGGCCCATATTCGTGCATTCCAGCACCAGAGCGCCTATCTCCGGATGGCGGTTCATGAGTTCACGACCGGCTGCCACGATATCATCGCGTGAGGCACTGACATCGAGCGTGTGGCTGCCGCCAGTGATCGATTTGGTGAACTCTGTACCACCCTCAGTGCCGATTACCGGTGTATCGATCGGTGCGCCGACGGCTTCGAAATGTGCCGGCGTTAAATTGCTGGATGAGATAGTGATTACGCCGACGCGCCTCCCCGGGGGCAAAGTGCGTTGCACCCAAGGTACCTGCATCAGCGAAGATGTGGCGACGGGAACACCGGCGGCGGCGGTCAGGCGTTGTTGGAAGAGGGAGAGGAACCCGCAACTGGTGCCGATGCCGTCGGCGCCGATTTGGACGAGTTCCTTCGCTGCATCGTTAAATGCTTGATAGAGGCCTTCACCCTTTTGCTCGACCACGCTGTAGGCGGTGGCTCCCGGGACCACTCTATAGAGAACCGGAAATGGAAAGGTGGTCGCGTTGCCGACATCGCCGTGGACGCGGGGAAATTCCGTCTCCAGCATTAGAATGCCGAGGGTAGCGCCATAGACGGTCTTGCCGCCGCGCGGAGCGGATTCGTTGATCACGGTTGATACCGCCGCGGCCGCAAACCCGCCTGAAACCAAGTCAGGTAGCTCACCACATCAAAGACCGGCAGTCCCAGGTCTAAATGCACATCGCGTGAGAACGGTCCCATATTTGTGCATTCCAAAACCACCGCGCCAATATTCGGATGTTCGGCGACAAGACGTCGGCCCGCATCCACCAGATCGTCGCGCGCCAATTCGAAATCCATGTACTCTCCATCGTCGAGCACGGTCGTGGTGAATGTCTTGCCGCCCTCCGTGCCGACAATAGGCGTGTCGAGTGGCACACCGACGGCCTCTAGATGCGCCGGTGTCACGCTCTCCTTCGAGATCGTGATGACGCCGACTTGTTTGTCCGGCGGCAGGGTACTTTGCACCCAGGGGACCTGCATGAGGGATGAGCTGGCGACCGGGACACCCGCGGCGGCTGCGATATCGTCCTGGAATAGGGAGAGAAACCCGCAGGTGGTGCCAATGCCGTCCGCGCCCATGGCGACGATTTCCTTTGCGGCGCGGGCGAAATCATCCTTCAAGCCCGCCGCTCCCTTGCGGACGACCTTATCGGAGGTCGCGCCTTCGACAATCTTGTAGATCACCGGAAAGGGCCAAGTCTCCGCATTGCCGATATCGCCGTGGATGCGAGGGAAGCTCGTATCCAGCATCAGTATGCCGAGAGCCGCCCCGTATACTGTCTTGCCGGGTCGTGGGGCTGATTCGTTGATCTTTTCAGACATCTGGCTTGGCCTACCTCTCTATTTACTCGTTCCTATGACCATAGCGGGCCAGGCTTGGAGGTGAAAGATGCACGAGACACGGACAATTGCTGAATGGGCGATCGGTTTAAAACTCTCGGAAATTCCGGAGAATGTGAAAGCCCATGCCCGGCGTTTCATTCTCGACAACTTCGGCTGCCAAGTCGCCGGAGCGACATTGCCGTGGAGTAAGGATTACCACCGGGTCATTACCCGTACCCGGTCCGGCAAAGGGGCGACCGTGGCCTATTACGGCGACCAACTGGCCCCGGATGATGCGGCCTTTCTGAACAGTGCCTTCAACCATGCGAATGAGACAGATGACACGCATCTGAAGAGTCCGACCCACCCAGGCGGTATCGCGGTTCCGGCGGCACTCGCCATGGCGGAATATACGCAAGGCGACGGCGAGAAGTTATTGTTGGCGGTAATTGCCGCCTACGAAGTGCAAATACGCTTGTCGTGGGCGTGCTCGCCGCATCTCATCTACAAGGGGCATCACCCACCGGTCGGCGTCGGCCCGTTCGGAGCCGCGATCGCGTCGGCAATCCTGATGGGGTTCGATCTGGAGACGACGGTCAACGCGCTCGGTATTGCGGGAAGCCACTCGGCGGGGTTGATCGAGTACACGAAGACCGGCGGTTCGGTTAAGCGCATTCACAGCGCCATTCCGACCCAGGCCGGTGTGCGGGCTGCTCTCTTCGCGGAGATTGGCATCACCGCGCCGCATACGATCATCGAAGGCGAGAAGGGTTTCTGTAAAGTATTCGCGGGTGAATACGATCTCTCGCGCCTGACCGACGGTCTGAGCGAGACATGGCACCTGCTCGACAACGGATTAAAGCCCTATAGCTGTTGCCATCTCATTCACGCGGCCTTCGACGCGCTTGACAATATTCGCGACGAGACGCCATTACGCCCGGAAGATATCAAGGCCGTGCGGGTGGCGACGAATAGCGAGCCGATATTGAGCCACATTGGCTCGATCATGAAGCCGGAAGATATCCTCGGCGCGCAGTTTAGCCTTCCGTTCAGCGTCGCAATGCGACTGCACAACGGTAATCGCGGCGTGCAGGGTGGGAACGGTTTCTGGGATTATACGGGCGTCGATTTCAAGAATCCGGAGTTACAAGAGACCGCGCATAAAGTCAGCGTGTTCGTCGCCGAAGATGAAAGCGAATGGTCGTCGGTCGACAAAGGGGCCGGGGTCGAGGTGGAAACCATGGATGGTCGTGTTCTCCAGAACTCTGTGACCTTCTCGAAAGGATTGCCGGAGAATCCGATGTCTCCTGCTGAAGTCGAGGAGAAATTCCGCTATCTTGCCGATCCAGTCATGCCCGCGGGCGTGCCCGCCGCGATCGTCGACAAGGTGAACGAGATCGAAGCGGTAAAAGATATCAACGAGATCGTCCAACTGCTCGTGGTCCCACGTGCGCCGGATGCTCAAGCGGCGGCGGAATAGGAGAAACGCAAATGCGGCAATTAAAACTACCGGCGACCTTCATGCGCGGCGGCACCAGCAATGCCATCGTCTTTCGTCAAGAGGATCTGCCGGAGGACCGTGAGCTCTGGTCGGAAATCTTCATTGCCGCCATCGGCAGTCCCGATCCCTACGCCCGGCAATTGAACGGCATGGGTGGCGGAATTTCATCGCTCAGTAAAGTCTGTGTCGTTGGCCCGTCGACCCGGCCCGATGCTGATTTTGACTATACGTTCGCCCAGGTCGCAGTGCGTGAGGCGAGTGTCGAGTATACGGGGAATTGCGGCAATATGTCGGCTGCAATGGCGCCCTTCGCGGTCGATGAGGGCTACTTGAAGGTGGACGGCGATAAGGCGGTGGTGCGGATCTATAACACCAACACGTCGAAGATCATCGAATCCCATTTTGACATGGACGACGGCTTGGCGGCGGTCGACGGCGTCTATGAATTACCGGGTGTCGGCGGTACCGGATCGGCCCTGCGCTTGGACTTCCTCGAACCGGGCGGTGCCATCACTGGAGAGATGCTGCCGACCGGCAACACCATCGATGAGCTGGAGACGCCGAGCCTCGGTATGATTGAAGCCTCGATTGTCGACGCCTCGGAGCTTTGCGTTTTGGTTGAGGCGGGGACAGTCGGTCTGAACGGCGACGAATTACCGAAGGACCTCGAAGCCAATCCGGAAGCCTTGCGCTTATTGCAGGAAGTACGGGGTGCCGCGGCGGTAAAGCTCGGCCTGATTGGCAGTTTTGAGGAAGCCATGGAGCGAGCGACAAACCGCCCATCCGTCGGCTTCATCTCGCGCGCCATGGCAGCTACCACCTTGACCGGTGAGGGATTGGCCGAGTCCGATGGCGATGTGACCGCGCGGATGATCTCCATGGGTGATCCACATCGGGCGCTGCCAGGCACCTGTTCCACGTGCCTCGCGGTGGCGTCGCAAATCGACGGCACCTTGGTGCACCGGAACACGAAGCCGAATGGGGATGGCGACGTGCGCCTGATGCATCCCTCCGGCGTGCTGCACGCGGCCGCGAGGGTACGGCGCGACGGTAACGACGGTTGGTTTGCGGAGAAGGCAAGCCTGTACCGCACCCAGCGGCGCTTATTCGATGGCAATGTCTATGTGTCGGCTGCGGCGGTGCCGAAGTATCGCGCCTATCTAGATAGCGTCGCCGAGGCCGCGGAGTAAATTTAATCTCCCCTTTGGGGGGAGGGTTAGGTGAGGGGGCTACCCGCTCGTCGTCCCGTGGGGCCGCAAGATTTGTCGCACCGCATCGCCCGCTGCCAGACGGTCGAAGCCTGCATTCAGTCCATCGAAATCGACGAAGCCGCTGCGCAGTCGGTCGACCGGAAGCTTGCCCTGCTTGTACAAGGACAGGAAACGGGGGATGTCGCGGCGGGGCACGCAGCTGCCCATGTAGCTGCCCTTGATCGTGCGGTTATCGCTGACCATCTGCGCGATCGGAATATCGAGCGTCGCTTCCGGGCGCGGCAGTCCTGCCGTGACCACGGTGCCGCCGCGACGGCACATCTTGTAGGCGATATCGAGCGCCTTCGGCACACCGGCCAATTCGATGGCGTAATCGACACCGCCTTTGGTCAGCTCTTTGATCTGCTCGACGCAATCGGCGTCGCCTGCATTGACCGTATCCGTGGCGCCCAATTGGCGCGCGAAGGCGAGCTTGTCGTCTAGCACGTCGACCGCGATGACCCGATCCGCGCCTGAGAGCGTGGCCGCCATCAAGGCATTTAAGCCGACACCGCCAAGACCGAGCACTGCAACTTTAGCCCCTGGTGGAATTGCCGCCGTATTGACGACCGCTCCGACGCCGGTGATGACCGCGCAGCCAAACAGCGCCGCGTCCTCTAGCGGGATATCCTTTTCGATGGGAATGACCGAGCCTTCCGCCAGCACCGCGTATTCCGCATAGCACGAGACACCGGAGGTGTGGTTGATGACCTCGCCGTTCAGCCGAATTTTATGATTGCCGGTGATCAGGTGGCCGTCGCTGCGCGCTTCATAGGCGGTGTCGCAAAGATACGGCTCCCCCCGATCGCAAGACGTGCAGGTGCCGCAATTCGGCACGAAGAACAGGATGGCGTGATCTCCCGGCTTCACCCGCGTCACCCCCGCGCCGACTTCCTCGACGATACCGGCGGCTTCGTGCCCCGGCACATAGGGCATTTTGCGGGGCCGCATGCCCTCGATTGCTGAGAGGTCCGAATGACAGAGTCCGGCCGCCAGCACCTTCACCAATACTTCGCCGGGTCCGGGAGGATCGAGATCAACCTCCTCGATCTTCAGCGGCGTGGTGTTGGTGAACGGGTGGTCGGCGGTCTCAAAGACTACGGCGGCTTTCATTTTCATGGGGCGCTAACTCCTGGTGTGCGTTTGTCAGAGATATGGGCTCCTACGGCCCAGCCGACCAGCGCGATTAACTCCACCGCACTTCGTCGTTTATGTCCTCGGCGGTCAGCAGTGTCGTCGTATAAACATTCGTCCAATCGCAGAGATCATATCGTTGGCTGAGCGTCTTGCGCACTTCGACCTCAGCCGCATTGGCCGGAATTTTCGAGCGTTCCCACATCGTGAGATTGGGCCGCCGTGTCATCAAGAGAGTGCGGATCGCGCCATCGTCGCT